>CANBLA010000013.1 GCA_947369305.1 uncultured Clostridia bacterium | reverse complement strand
GCATACGAGATAGGTGCCAGTGACTGGAGTTCAGACGTGTGCTCTTCCGATTTAAGTAAATATCTAAGAAAGTAGAAGTACGACCAATACTCATAGCAGCTCCATTTTGCTCTTTAGTGGTTCCTAAATAAGCGAAATATAACCATTGAACGGCCTCTTTTGCATTAGAAGCTGGTTTTGAAATATCGAAACCATATTTCTGAGCCATAATTTTTAATTCTTCTAAAGCCTTAATTTGGTCATGAATTTCTTCACGTTCACGAATAATATCAGATGTAAAATCGCTTGAGATTGTGTTTTCAAATTCTTGTTTTTTCTCATCAATCAAACTATCTACACCATATAAAGCAACACGACGAAAATCACCAATGATACGTCCGACGACCATAACCATCTGGTAAGCCAGTAATTAAATGTGAACTACGAGCTGCACGGATAGCTGGTGTATAAGCTGTAAATACTCCATCGTTGTGCGTACGACGATAATGATGATAAATATCCTCAAGATTATCTGAGACTTTAGTATTGTAAGCAGCACAAGATTTTTCGACAATGCGAATACCGCCATTTGGCATGATAGCACGTTTTAATGGTTTTTCAGTTTGAAGTCCAACAATTTGTTCTAAATCTTTGTTGATATAACCAGCTTCGTGGCTTGTAATTGTAGAAGCAATATCGTTAGAGATTTCTAAAACACCACCATTTTCTTTTTCTTTTTTATATAAATCCAAAACGGTATTCCATAGATTGCGTGTCTTTTCTGTTGCATCAGCAAGGAAAGAACAATCGCCTTCATACGGAGTATAATTGGTTTGGATAAAATTTCTTACATTAATTTCATTAGTCCAATCACCTTCATTAAAATTGTTCCATTGTTCAAATTTCATAATTTTTTTCCTCCTAAAAATATATTTTCCTTAAAATGATATATTAAACGTGAAAATAATATCATAAAATGTAAAATATGACAAGATAAAATATGAAAAATTAAAAAAAAAGTGCATTATTTTAACGAGACAAAATAAAAATAATTTTTTTTAATAAAAACTTGTTATTTTTTTTAATATGAGTTAAAATAATATAAAGAATGTACTAAAAAAATGAGGAAAAGATGTTAGAGAAACGAAAAGAAGAAAAAATATTAGAAACAAAAGAATATATGAATATTTTCAACTATTTTCATAATGAATATACACAGATGTTAAAAACATTTTTGCAACGACATGAAATTGCTATTAAAGAGGATGATTGTTTGATTGATTATATTATAAAAACGAGATTTTTTATGCCACAATATTCCTGCTATACGATACCAATTACCAATGCGATGTATAATGAAAATGTTCCAGAAGAAATGAAATATGTATTGTTAATGAATAGTTATCAAACAGTTAAGAAGGTATTTAATCAATAAAGAAAGGAAAGAAAATGAATAGAGCAATAAAAGGGTTAGCTTATGAAGGCAAGGTTAGTGTGATTGCTGCAGACACAACTGAATTAGTCGAATATATTCGAACTTTACACGATTTAACGCCAACTACTACAGCAGTACTTGGGAGAGTAGCTACAATAGCTGGTATGATGGGACTAACAGAAATTAAAGAAAAAGAAGATAGTATCACAATTCAAATAAATGGACATGGACCAGTTGGTTCAGTAGTTTCTGTTGTAAAAAGAGAGAATAGTAAATCCCTTGTAAAATTATATACTCAAAATCCAAATGTGGAATTACCACTTAATGAAAAAGGTAAAATTGCTGTAGGAGAAGCGGTTGGAACCAATGGCTTTTTAAACATTATTCGAGAAAATACTTTTACAGAAAAATCGTATAATGGTCTTGTACCGCTAGTTTCTGGAGAAATCGCAGAAGATTTTACAGAGTATTTTGCCCAATCTCAGCAAAAACCAACTGTTTTAGCGTTGGGGGTTTTAGTCGACAAAAATGGTGTGAAAAAAAGTGGTGGTTACATGGTTCAGCTGATGCCAGATGCAACAGAAACTGAGATTTGTAAGATTGAAAAAGCCATTGCACATGCCAAAAGTGTTAGTGAAATGTTAGAACAGCAAATGAGCTTAGAAGATATGATAAGAACCGTTACAGGAGATGAAAATGCTTTATTTTTAATCAATAATTTAGAAATAAAATTTCATTGTGATTGTTCCAAAGATAGGTTTGCTGATGGCTTAGTGTCCATTGGAAAAAGCGAACTAGATAATATAATTGCAGAAGATGGACAGGCGCATACAAAATGTCATTTTTGCAATCGAGAATATTATTTTTCGAAAGAAGAATTAGAGAATATACGAAATAGTTTAGAAAAATAAAAAAGTTATACATAAAAGATAAAGGAGGATAAAAAATGGAATATAGATTTAAACCAGAAGGGGTTTGCTCAAGAGAAATGGCAGTAGAAATTGAAAATGGGATTATTAAAAAGGCAGAAATTGTTGGAGGTTGTGCAGGAAATACTGTTGGATTATCTAATTTATTAGTTGGAATGACATTAGAAGAAGCAATTAAAAGACTAAAAGGCATTCCATGTGGTTATAGAGGAACTTCTTGCCCAGACCAGATGGCTAAAGGATTGGAAGAAATTCAGAAAAAAATAGGATGAAAAAATACAGGTAATATTTATATTACCTGTATTTTTTATCAAAAATGTAATCTGCGATTTCTCTAAACTGTTCCAAGCTCAATTTTTCTCCACGAATTTTTAAATCAATATTAAGTTTTTTTAGCATTTCTTCTAAAAATGCTTTATCTCCTAAATTTCCAATTAATAATGTATTTAATAAGGTTTTTCTTTTCTGTAAAAATGCGGTTTTTATCACTTGAAAAAATAAAGATTCATCAAGAGGAGAAACGGAAGGAGTTTCTAATAATTCCAAATGAATGACACTAGAATCAACTTTTGGACTGGGAATAAAAGAAGAATTTGGAACGTTTATAATCAAGCTAGGATGACTGTAATAATTGATACTATAAGTGATACTACCACAATTTTTACCACCCGGAACTTCTGTTAAACGTTTAGCAACTTCTTTTTGTACCATAACTGTGATAGAAGTTAAGTTTAATTTCTCTTCCAATAATTTCATGACAATGGGAGTGGTAATATAATAGGGTAAATTTGCAACAACTTTGACGTGTTTAAAGGAATGTAAATTTGTTTCAATAATGGACTGTAAATCTACTTTTAAAACATCTGCATGGATTAGTTCAAAATTTTCATATAAACAAAATCGATCTTTTAAAATATTTAACATTTTTTTGTCAAGTTCAATGCAAATTACTTTGCCTGCTTTTTCAAGCAAACAAGCAGTCAATGTGCCAAGTCCAGGACCAATTTCGAGAATAAGATCATCTTTTGAAATTTGAGAAGCCTGCACAATGGAATTTATAACATTTTCGTCTATTAAAAAATTTTGTCCATAATTTTTGTTTGCTGTAATATTATATTTTTTCATTAAAAATTGAGTTTCTTGTCTTAAATTCATTTTACCTTAAAATCCTTTCCTAATTTTATTTTACTATATTTTAAGAAAAATGGCAAATGAAATTTAGGAAACTATTCTTATTTAAAAATAATGAATTTATATTGTACAAAATAAAAAGCTATGATAAAATATTACAAATAATAAAAAGGAAGGTAAAAAATGAAAGAAGAATTCTTAGAATTATTAAAAAACGTAAATCGAGAAGGAATGGATAAATTAATTGAATTTATTGAAAAAAGTGATTTTTTTAAAGCACCAGCTAGTACTAGATATCATGGTGCTTATGAAGGTGGTCTGCTAGAACATAGTATGAAAGTATATGAAATATTAAAAGATAAAGTAAAAAATGCATGTATTGAAGTGGATGCATCCCAAGAAACATTGATTATTATTGCTTTGTTGCACGATATTTGCAAAGTGAATTTTTATAAAGTAGATTACAGAAATGCTAAAAATTCTTTTGGAGAATGGGAGAAGGTTCCCTATTATACTGTAGAAGATACCATTCCATATGGACATGGTGAAAAAAGTGTAATGATGATTACAGAATATATGAAATTAACGGTTGAAGAGAAATATTGTATTCGTTGGCATATGGGATTTACAGAGGCTAAAGAAGTATACAATACACTAGGACAAGCTTTTAAAAAGTTTCCACTTGCCCTATTATTGCATGAAGCAGATTTAGAAGCAACATATTTTTTTGATATATAGTATTGCGATAAAATTCTGTAAATGATACAATCACAATAAAGGGAGGAAAACGTTGAGTACCTTATATGATTTATTTAAAGTAAAAGAAAATGCGAGTCCAGAGGAAATTCAAAAAGCTTATGAAGAAATACTAAAAAAAGCAGATTCTTTACCACAGACGGAGAAAATGGTTGATCAAGTGCAAAGAATAAAAATTGCTTATGGAATTCTATCTGATCCAGAAAAACGTAAAAAATATGATTTTGATTTAGCAAACCAAAAAGCAGATGAATTACTAAAAAATATAAAAATAAAAAAGGAAGAAGAGCAAGAAACAGAATTTTACCCCAATAAAGACTTTTCAGAAATAAAACGAAATGAACCTCAAATTAAACAAGAAATTGAACGTCAGATCGAGAAAATGATCGAAGTTCAAAATTTGCAAGAAAAGAAAAAAAAGCTAGATGATTTCAAACAAGAAGAACAGTTAAAAAAAAGATTACGAAAACAAGAAAGAAAAAATAGAAGACAAGCCAAAAAGGCTCAGCAATTAAAACGTGAAATGGAGATTAACGCTTATGGAGAATTTCTGCAAAAACAAGGATACAAAGTAACCTATCCATGGACTTGGTTACGCATAAAAAGACTGATGATTTCTATTATAGTTGTTATCATTGGATTATGGATTTTCTGGCAAATACCATATGTGAGAAAAATGTTAACAGATTTATATGATGAAAATTTTGTTATAAAATTTTTAGTAGATATGCTTTTATCCATGTTTAATGGAATAAAAGAAAATATAAAATCCATTTTTAATAAATGAGATGGAGAAATTGGTGGTGATTGAAAATAAAAAAAGATAAGCAAATGAAGAAAAAAAAGATGAAAAAAAGCAAAGATAAAAAAAGTACGATGAGAAAATTATTTCTAACAGCTTCGATTTCAACAATATTTTTTGTGGTAATTATTGGCAATTTAGGTAGAATTATTTTTGTACATGGAAAAGAGTATAGCGAGAGCGCCTATAATCAGCAAATGAAAAACCAAATTATTAGTCCTAATAGAGGGATTATTTATGATGTAAATGGTAATGTTTTAGCCAAAAGTATTGCGGTGGATACGATTTCTTTAAATCCGGGGAAAGTTTGTTATGCCAATAAAAAAACAGTACCAAACGATTTTATAGCACAAGGACTAGCAGAAAATTTAGGTTTGGATTATCAAGAGGTTCTTAACAAAATTAATACGAAATCATCTGTTGTTGTGATTGCCAAAAAAGTTGATCAAGGAAAAACGGAAAAACTACAAACATGGCTTGCAGATAATGGAATTACAAGTGGAATTAATGTGGATAAAGATAGTAAAAGATATTATCCATATCATAATTTAGCCTCAAATCTAATTGGAATCTGTGGAGATGACAATAGTGGAATTGTAGGAATTGAAGAGCGTTGGAACAAGCAATTGACAGGAACAGCAGGAAAAATTGTAACAGTCCAAGATGTTAATAAAAATGCTATTTCGGATGAAACAGAACAATATGTTCCGGTAGAAAACGGGAGTAACATTTATTTAACCATCGATATGACCATTCAACAAATTGCTGAAAAGTATCTAAAACAAGCAGTTGATCAAAATTCGTGTTCTGGTGGCGGAAATGTAATTGTTATGAATCCACAAAATGGTGAAATATTAGCAATGGCAACTTATCCAGACTACAATTTAAATGATCCATATGCAATTGAGCCAACAGGAGAGGCTGAATTGTGGGAAACGTATACAAGAGAACAAAAAAATACGGCTTATTTTAAGTTATGGACGAATAAATCGGTTTCCAAGTTATATGAGCCCGGCTCTACTTTCAAAATTATTACAGCAGCAGTTGCCTTAGAAGAAAATCTAGCAGGAACAGACACACCTGAAGATTTTATGTGTACAGGCTCTTATCAAGTAGAAGACCGTAATATTTCATGTTGGAGAGCAGAACCACATGGCTCTCAGACATTAAGGGAAGCTTTATGCAATTCCTGTAATCCAGCATTTATGCAACTGGGTCAACGCATTGGAGCCAATACTTTATATCAATATTTTAAAGCATTTGGTTTATTTGATTCAATTGGAAGTGATGTTGCCAAAACTTATCATTCTGTATTTCATAAATTGCAAAATGTTGGAAAAGTTGAACTTGCAACAATCTCATTTGGACAAAGATTTGAAATATCACCATTGCATTTGATTACAGCTGTATCAAGTGTTGTTAATGATGGAATATTGGTACAACCCAAAATTGTAAAACAAATTGAAAATTCGGATACAGGTGTTATAGAAGTACAAGAAGATAAAACAATAAGGCAAGTTGTATCAAAGGAAACTTCTGAAAAAATAAAAAATATGATGCAATCTGTGGTAGTAAATGGAACGGGAAAACATGCAGCAGTAGAAGGTTATACCGTTGGTGGTAAAAGCGGAACTTCTGAGCCAACAGTAGAGCATGAAGATGCAGGATATGTATCATCTTTTATAGCAGTTTCACCAATTGAAAATCCACAAGTTGTTGTTTTAACCGTATTATATGACCCAGAAGGAGAAACGTATCAAGGAGGTCAAACAGCAGGTCCAGTTGCTGCCAATATTTTAACTGAAGTATTGCCATATTTAGAAATCATTAAAAATAATGAAAATGTTGTAACAGGAGAGAAAAACATATTAACAGTACCTAATATTGCTTCTAAAACAGTTGCTTCTGCTAGAGGAATTTTACAAACGTATGGCTTTGACGTACAAGTAAATATTAATGGTGATGAAAATACAAGTATTGTGTCAGACCAAATGCCAAAAGCTGGAACAACCATTGAGAAAGGATCGATTGTTTACGTGTACACAAATGAAAATGATACAAGAATGTCAGTCAAAGTTCCTGCTGTAACAGGTCTTACCATTGATGAAGCACGAGCTAAACTTAAGGAAAATCATTTGAATGTGAAAATAGAAGGAAAAGAGGGATATGTTATAACACAAGAGCCACAAGCAGATAAATCAGTAGAAGAAGGAAGTATTGTAGACATTGTACTTCAAAAAAAAGAAGAGGAATAAATCATTTCCTAAAACATACACTTTACCAAAGAGGTGAAGTGTATGTTTTCTTTTTGTAAAATGCAAGGAACTGGAAATGACTTTGTAATGATTGATTGTATGGAAAATCAGTTTGAATATAGTTTACCAATACTCGCCAATTATTTGTGTGATAGGCATTATGGTGTTGGTGCAGATGGCATTATTTTAATGGATAAAAGTGATAAAGCAGATTTTAAAATGAGAATTTTCAATCACGATGGGACAGAAGCTGAAATGTGTGGGAATGGAATTCGTTGTGTTGCCAAATACGTTTTTGAGAAAAATAAAATTGATAAAACTGAATTTTCGATTGAGACACTTGCTGGCATAAAAAAAATAAAGTTAGAGTTAGAAAATAAGAAAGTGATTGCTATTACTGTAAACATGGGAGAACCAGAATGGGATAATTTAAAGTATATTATTGAAATAGATGAAAAACAATATCAAGTCTATCCAATATCAATGGGAAATCCGCATGCAGTATGCTTTGTGAAAAATGTGGATGAATTTGAAGTTGAGAAAATTGGTTCAATCTTAGAACATTATAAATATTTTCCAAAACAAACAAATGTAGAATTTGTACAAATATTAGATAAGAAAAATATAAAGGTAAGAGTTTGGGAAAGAGGTGTTGGAGAAACTAATAGTTGCGGAACAGGAGCATGTGCTAGTTGTATGATTGCTATGAATGAAAAATTTACAGACAATGATGTTATGGTGGAATTAAAAGGAGGAAAGTTACAAGTTTGTTATGATAAAGTAGAAAATATGGTCAGCTTAAAAGGTCCAGCAGAACTTGTGTTTGAAGGGAATATAGAAATTATGTGATGAAGGGTGAACAGATTGTTCACTTTTTCTTTTTCATTTTATCTTGAAAATGAGAGTAACCTATGGTAAAATATACCAAAAAGGAGTTGAGAAAAATAAACTGGTTAAAAATTGAAATGAACGAAAAACTTTATAAAAGACTGTTATGGATTGGAATGATTGTTGTTATAGTGTATTTACTAATCACCTTTTTATCTTTTGCCATGCCTAGAGTTTATCATATGGATAAAAAGACGGTTATGGATACGGAAAATGCGGTAAAATGTGGGATTAACCATTTGTATCGAGGAAGACTTAGATTAGAATTATCTGGTTGGGCATATAAGCAAGGGCAAGCAATTGGAACGTTTAATAGTTGCTATATTTTGAAAAATAAGAAAACAGAAAAAATGTATCAAATAAAAGCAGGTATGAAAATCATGCCAGAACTTCAATTTATAGATGGATATCATTGCTTGAATGCAGGAATTGAAGCACAAAGTATTATTTTAGGCTTACCGAATGGTGTTTATGATTTATATATTTTATACCAAAATGATAACGAAAATTTACTAGTCAATACTGGCATTGAAGTAGATTTATAAAAGACGAAGAAGGGAGAAAATTGTGACTAAAATAAAAAGTTTTATGGAAAAAATTCGAAAAATTTTTCATACCAATACTCGAATAGCAGTACTTATACTATTTATATTAGAATTTTTTATCAGTATTTGGATTACTCCAAACCAATACGATTCCGCTTTTTTTATTCAAAAAATGCAAGAAATGTCAGTATTTGATTTTATTAGTATGAGATACGAAACATGGACATCCAGACTGATTTTAGAAACCATTATTTGCATCATTTTACCACAAAAAGCAATTGTTTGGGGATTTCTGAATGCTATTATGATGACAATACTTGGTTATTCTATCATCAAACTATGTAGCAAAGACGACGACAAAAATTTGATTTGGATGGCAGTTTGTTTGATTTTAATTTATCCATTAAATAAAATTGCAACTTGTGATTGGGGGGCTGGAAGTATTAATTACACATGGCCACTAGCGATGTTACTATTCAGTTCAATTGCCATTAAACAAATATGGAATGGCAAAAAAATTAATAAAATTATGTATCCAATTTATTCTATGGCATTAGTTTTTGCTTGTAATCAAGAACAATCTTGTGCTATCGCGTGTGGATTGTATACAATATTTACAATTTTAATTATTTTAAAAGATAAGAAAAAAACACATCCATTTTTAATTGTACAAGATATACTAGTTCTTCTAAGTGTTATACTAATTGCAACATGTCCGGGAAATTATGCTAGAAAAACAGAAGAAATTACAACGTATTATATGGATTTTAACACATTAGGCATACTTAATAAAATTTCATTGGGACTTACTTCAACAGTTAATCATTTATTGCTGGATTCCAATGTTGTGTTTTTAGTATTTTCATTGGTTTCAGCAGTATATATAACGAAAAAATATAAAAACAATTTATACAAAGCAATTGCCCTTGTACCAGTAGTCTCCTGTTTGATATTTGGAATTCTAAATGATGTGGTCTGTAAATTGTACCCGTATTTTGGAATTTTTTGTGAAAAAATGAATGCTCATCAAGCAATTTTGACACCAGAAAATTATTTGAATGTTATTAATTATTTGCCACTAATATTAGCTTTTTTAGTGTTAGGCAGTATAATGCTAAATATTTTATTGATTTTTAGAAATTTACAAAATAACATAGCGGTTGTTATTTACATTTTGGGACTCATGTCCAGAATAGCACTTGGCTTTTCTCCGACCGTATTTGCCTCAACTGACCGTACATTCTTATTTTTCGAATTTGCACTTATTATGATTACCATTTTGATTTGGAAAGAATTCGTAAAAGAAACCGATAAAACGCCTGTAAAAGCTAGAACTAATCTAGCAACTTTAATTGTGTGTTTAGCTATTTTACAGTATTTTCATACCATAATTTATACTGGTATGAGCCAAATGTGAAAAAATTCACAAAATTACTTGCATTTTTATAAAAACTTTGTTATAATAACTTAGTCTAAAAAACACACATAGTATGAGCTTATCAAACGTGTGCTATAGAAATAGTGTTTGAAAGTGCCAAAATACTGTGGAGGAAAAAACAAAAAAGGGAGGAATTTTAAAATGGCAGTAGTTGCAATGAAACAATTATTAGAAGCAGGTGTTCATTTCGGACATCAAACAAGAAGATGGAATCCAAAAATGGCAGAATATATATTCCAAGCTAGAAATGGAATCCATATTATCGATTTACAAAAGACATCCAAAAAATTAGACGAGGCATATGCTTTTATAAAAGAGCAAGCAGAAGATGGAAAAACCGTTCTTTTTGTAGGAACCAAAAAACAAGCACAAGAATGTGTCAAAGAAGCAGCCATCCGATGCAATATGTACTATGTAGACCAAAGATGGTTAGGTGGAATGCTTACCAACTTCAAAACCATTCAAGGACGTATCAATCGTTTAAAACAATTAGAAGAAATGAGCGAAGATGGTACATTTGATGTTTTACCAAAAAAAGAAGTCATTGGTTTAAGAAATGAAATGGAAAAATTAGAGAAAAATCTTGGTGGAATCAAAGATATGAATGAAATGCCGGGAGTTATGTTTGTTGTAGATCCAAAGAAAGAATATAATGCAATTAAAGAAGCAAGAAAATTAGGGATCAAAGTAGTAGGATTAGTTGATACAAACTGTAGTCCAGAAGACGTAGACTATCCAATTCCAGGAAATGATGATGCCATCAGAGCTGTTAAATTAATTGCAGATGTTATGGCAAATGCAGTCATCGAAGGAAGACAAGGCGAAGATGCCATCATGCCAATCGGTGAAGCAGAACCAGAAGAACCAACCGATATGGAAGAGGTTGTAGAAAACGTAGAGGAATAAATGTAGAGGGTTGGTTTTAACCAACCTTTACTCTACCAAATATAAATAATCAAGGAGGAAAATCAAAATGATAAGTGCAAATTTAGTAAAAGAATTAAGAGAAAAAACAGGTGCTGGCATGATGGACTGCAAAAAAGTGCTAACAGAAACAGACGGAGACATGGAAAAAGCAGCTGAATTATTACGTAAAAAGGGTATTGCTAAAGCGGATAAAAAATCAGGAAGAATTGCAGCAGAAGGATTAGTTAGTGTTTACGTTTCAGATGACAAAAAAGTAGGAAGCATCTTAGAAGTAAATAGCGAAACAGACTTTGTTTCGAAAAACGAAGAATTCAAAGAATTTGTAAACACAACTGTAAAAGTAGTAGCACAAAGTAATCCAGCAGATGTAGATGCTTTATTAAATACCAAATACATTGGTTCAGACAAAACAGTTGGTGAAATTCTAACCGAAAAAATTGCCACCATTGGTGAACACATGTCAATTAGAAGATTTGCAAGATATGAAGGATCAGGTTTAGTAGAAGGATATGTTCATGGAGGCGGAAGAATTGCAGTTTTAGTTGACTTTGAAGGCGGAAATAGTGATTTAGCCAAAGATATTTGCATGCAAATTACAGCAGCAAATCCAGAATATTTAAGTCGAGAAGATGTACCAGAAGAAAGAACCAAAAAAGAAATGGAAATTTTAAAAGAGCAAGCCATGAATGAAGGAAAACCAGCTGAAATTGCTGAAAAAATGGTACAAGGAAGAATTGGAAAATTTTATGCAGAAATCTGCTTAGTTGACCAAGTTTTTGTCAAAGATTCAAACGTAAAAGTAGGAGATTTAATCAAAAGCAAAGGTGCTAAATTAAACCGATTTGTACGTTTTGAAAAAGGCGAAGGAATTGAAAAAGCAGAAGAAAATTTTGCAGAAGAAGTGATGAAACAATTACAATAAAAGCTTTATAAAAAGGCTAAAACTCACTAAAATCAAGTGAGAGCATATTTTTAATATTTTGTCAACTTGACATAATGATGAAAAAATGATATAATAAAAGTTAGGGCATATGAGCAGAAAATATTTAAAATAATTGGTGTTCATATGCCATTTTTAATAAATAAATTGAAATTTTATGTACAAATTTAAGATTATATTGACAAATGTAAATAAATAGTTTATAATTAATCTTATCCATTCAATCGTTTATTCAAACGAAAAAATTCAGTAGGCATTTCTGCCTAAAAATTCACCTAAATGAAGGAAAATAAGTGCAATATATAGGAAAATTAGATAAAAATATTATTGGAAAATATGCTACTAAAATTACAACAGAGGATGTTGTGATTACGGAGGAAAGGCGAAAGCATATTTATGAAGAACATAGCTATGATTATGAACTGATCCTAGGTAATATAGACAAAGTAGTATTAAATCCAAGTGAAGTAATTGAAGATTTAAAACATAAAGACACAGTATTTTTGGTTGGTAAATTGGAAAAGAATTATTTAAATATTATTGTAAAATTAAATACGACTAATTCTATTGAACATCCACAAAATTCAGTAATGACTGCGTGGATTATGAGAGAACGTAATTTAAAAAAGTTACAAGAAAAGAATAAAACTATTTACAAAAGAGAATAAAAGTGTTATAATATGATATAATAGATAAAGTTATTTGGGGTAGAGATTGTGCTTCTACGCACCTAGAAAATAGGTCAAAAGAGATGCAGGAAAGGGCACACCTGTCAAATAGCTAGATTTGAAAAGAGTCAGTTGAAGCTGGCTCTTTTTTGCATACGAAGACTTACTAGAGATAATCATTTTAGATTAATAAGTAGCTATTTTTCATTTTTTATCAAAAAACTCTTGCATTTTAAAGCAATCTATATTAAAATATATAAGATAAATAAAAATTAAGAGGTTACAATAAAATGAAAAAAGGGAGATTCAATAATAAAATAGCAAAAAATGATAGAAAAAAATCTATTATGGATGCTTTGTTTCCTTTTTTAATCAATCGTAATTTTATGGATAAACACTAGATTTCATTTAGTGTTTATTTTTTAAGGATAAAACAGAAAGGATGATAATTTTATGGTAGGATATTTGGTGCTAGAAAATGGAGAAATATTGGAAGGGGAAAGAATTGGCGCTACGACAGTAGATACAGCATGTGAGGTAGTTTTTAATACCGGTATGGCTGGTTACTTAGAAACCTTTACAGACCCATCTTATGCGGGACAAGGCATTGTGATGACCTATCCATTAATTGGAAATTATGGCGTCATTCCAGAGGATTTTGAATCGGAAAGAATTTGGGCAAAAGCAGTTTTTATTCATGAACTTGCCGAATTTGAAAGTAATTTCCGAAAAAAAGATAGTCTAAATAAATTTTTAAGAGACTATAAAATTCCGGGTCTTACGAATATTAACACAAGGAAACTCACCAAATTGCTAAGAGAAGCTGGAACTATGAAAGGATTTGTTACTTCTTCAATTGATAATATGCCAGAAATTATGCAGAAAATTAAAGAATATGAAGTGGGAAAAGTTGTTAGACAAGTGTCTACCAAAGAAATTAGAGCATATGGAAGAGATAAAGAAAAGCAAATTGTTTTGATGGATTATGGGTTTAAACATAATATTGTTAATTCTTTTTTAAAGAGAAATGTGGGGGTTACCGTTTGCCCATGCAATACGCCGATTGACCGAATTTTGGCTCTGAAACCAGATGGGATTTTGCTTTCGAATGGACCGGGAGATCCAGAAAATGCGCAAGAGGAAATCAATATCATTAAAAATTTAAGTCAAACGAATATTCCGATTTTAGGAATTTGCTTGGGACATCAATTAATGGCGTTGGCACACGGGTTTAAAACTGCTAAATTAAAGTATGGGCATCGAGGACCGAATCATCCAGTCAAAGATTTACAAAATGGAAAAGTGTATATTACTTCACAAAATCATGGCTATTATGTTGTAGCAGATAGTGTAAAACCGGAAGTTGCAGAAGTTTCACACATTAATTTGAATGATAATACGGTCGAGGGGATTCGTTATAAAGATAAAAATATTTTTACGGTGCAATTTCATCCAGAAGCGTGTCCCGGACCAGAGGATACGAATTATATATTTGATAGTTTTGTCAAGAAATTATAGGGAGGCACAAGGGGGAACAATAATTGTGAAAGAAAATGAATTAAATGTTAGTGCAAAATCTTTAATGATATGTGAAATCATAAATTCAATTATTGATTTGTTTCTAAATACTTTTTTAGTTGCCTATTTATTAAATATAACTGATAAAAATATGGGATCGGTAGCTATTTATTATATGGTGGATTATTTCGTAACAGCAATTTGTATGTATTTGATAGCATTTTTACTGAAAAGATACAATATTTGTAATATTTATCGATTTGGGATTGTCTTTAAGTGTTTATTTGTTGTTGCTATTGTATTTTTGAAACAAGACATTCAAGACTATATAATTTTAATTGCAATACTATTAGGAATAGCAGAAACGCTCTATTGGGGACCATGCGATAATTTGGTAAGTTATGTGACAACCAATAATAACAGAACCAAATATATGACGAATAAAAAAATGATTAGAAGTATCACTAAAGTAATTATGCCAATTATACTAGGAACATCTATAGAGTTACTGTCATTTTATAAAGTTTCTACCTATGTAATGATTTTAGCCATTATGCAGATTTTTATATCATTATTGATAAAAGTAGAAAATCAAAAAAAAGAAAAGTTTGATTTGAAAAGTTTTCTTAACAGTTTAAGACAGAATGAGAAAATAGAACGATTAAAGATTGTTTATAAAGCTTCCATTTTATTTGGTGTTTTAATGAATTTAATTTCTACATTAGTGACAATTATTATCATAATGACTTTTAAAACAGATTTTCAATTAGGAGCTTTAAATACAATATTTGCGATATGTTCGATTGTGGCAATATTTTTCTTTAAAAAATATAGTAATCCACAAAATTTAAAAAAAATTTTAATGATAGGAAGTGCTATTTCAGTTATTAGTGTAATTAGCTTAATTGTCAATATAGGAAAAGTGCAATTGGTTTTCTATAATGTGATAAGTAGTAGTTTTATTGTTATATTAGAAGTGATTTTTCATATTGAAAGATTTCATAATTCCGAAAATGGAATACAAGAAAGATATAGCATTGAAAATCAAACAATTATTAATATGATTATGCAGATAGGAAGAGTTGTGGGATATGGACTACTGTTAATAGCCAGTTACTTAAATCATATTTTGTATTTTAAGATTGTATTATTACTAGCAACCATTTGTATACCGATTTATAGCAAATATATGTATCAATTACAAAAATATAAAATTAAAGATAAATTATAAAAATTTGGGAGGAAACAAAACAATGCCAAAAAATAACGAAATTAAAAAAGTATTGGTGATCGGATCAGGTCCTATTATTATTGGTCAAGCAGCCGAATTTGATTATGCGGGTACACAGGCGTGTCGTGAATTGAAGAAGGAAGGAATTGAAGTGGTTCTTATTAATTCGAATCCTGCTACGATTATGACAGATAAAAATATGGCAGACAAAATTTACATAGAGCCATTAACTGTTACTACGGTAAAAAAAGTGATTGAAAGGGAAAAACCAGATAGTATTTTGCCAAATTTAGGGGGGCAAACTGGTTTAAATCTAGCTATGGAACTTGCGGAAAGTGGATTTTTGCAAGAACACAATGTACGTCTTTTAGGGACAGGTACACAGGGGATTAAGAATGCGGAAGATAGACAAGCGTTCAAAGATATGATGGAATCGATAAACGAGCCATGTATTGCTAGTAAAGTTGTGGAAAGTGTTGATGATGCCGTAGCTTTTGCTGAG
>CANBLA010000012.1 GCA_947369305.1 uncultured Clostridia bacterium | reverse complement strand
ATCAATCTATCGTAGGCATGCTAAACAACGTTTTGCCTACTTTTCTTTTAAGAAGGCTAAACGTTCGTACCATGATGATGAAATTGATATTCTTTCTTTTTTATTTTCACAATATCTGTCTCCTTATTTTTATTTTATCATAATTGGAAAAATTTGTCAATGTTCTTCTTGGGTCAATTGTTGTTCTTTTTTAGTTTCTTCTTGTTCCATATCATTTTCAATTGCTCTTATTTCTTCTGCTGTTAAAGTTCCTTTATCAGCAATATCCTCTAAAACTTCTTTCTTTTTTACGTTTGAGACTTGCGTTAGACGAAACATGTCTAATACCAACTTGATTTTTGCATAAGAAGTAATATGTTTCATGACATCATTGTCTTTTTGATATTCTTGAATGGTGATTAAACACCTTTTAACAATAGTTAGTTTTGAACTTTCTTTTAGTGTTTCAGTTAATTCTTTAAAATGCCATGCTGATCCATTGTTTATCATATGCCTTAAAATTCTTTTGGTTATAATACACATTTTTCGTTCTTCTATTTCTTCTTGACGAGTTTCATCTTTTTCAGGTTTTAATGTTTCTAAAATTTTTCCCAATTCGCAGTCATTTAAACTTTCTAGATTTTTAACAACTGCTTTTAATTTTTTATCATTACTTTCTATGGCTTCAATCGCAGCTTTTATCTTTTCATTGCTTTCTAGTTTTTTGTTGTTTTCATTTAATATTCTAAGAACATCATTATCATCTAGATATCTCATGGCATCTTTAACATGATCTTGTTCAATCAATTCTTCTAGGTTGTTTTGTACAACTTCTGCTCTTGTTTCTGGATTATCGATATTCTTTATGACTTTATGTATGTCAATGGCAGAGTTATCTTCACTAGCTGGAAGTGATTCTACAATGAATTTATCATCATCTGTTTTTATTAATGCTTTTTGAATGCGTCTGGCTTTGAGTTTCATCATTTGTTCTTTGATTGCATTAAAAATCTTCATTTTATTTTCCTTTCTATAAATTCTGTAATATCGATTCCGAGATAGCTGTAACATATTGCTCCATTTCATTTTTTATAATTTCCAAATCATTTTTCAGATAACCCATCTCAATTTGGTAACATTCGATTCCTTGATTGGAACGATAAAATTGATTTGCTGAATAACTTTTGTTGCGTCCATCTACATAGGCATTTGTAGCAATTCCTCCCACTTCTCGAATGGTATATAAATAGGGTGTATCCAATGTTATTTGATATGGTTCATAACCTTTTTTATTAGCTGTATTGGTATATTCATCAATAACATTTTGTGTGAAATTTCTGACATAGACTCCTTCACCTTTTTTGAAAGAATGATTGTTGGAGTATTCTAAATTTGTATAAGTTACAATTTTATTTGCCATACTTTGTGCAAAGTCTAAATTGGATTTGCAAGGTGAATAAATTTCTAATCCTTTCAAACCGCTTATTTCCATTATTGATATGAAAGGAAATCATGTATTTGGCTTTGGATTGGCAAGCAATGCTAATTCTACCATTGTCATCGTACATATTCGTGGCAGTATAAGAATTTGTATTTAAGTCGTCTCTGGTCAGTTTGACTTTCAGTCCTTGATTTTCTAGTTTTTCTTTTAATTGTTTGGCATATAATAAAGTAATATTTTCTTCTGTATCCGTCCCCGATTTTTCACCAACATCTTTTCCTCCATGTCCTGCATCAATGACAAAATCATATACTTCTTCTGGTTTCTTTTCTATATTTTGTATATCCAAGTTTAGATATGCATATTCTTTTCCTTGATATGATTTTTCTTTAAAATCTATTTTTATTTTACGATTTGTTCCTTGGTTGGTTATTGTATAATATTCTATTGGTCCATATTCCGAATGATTGGATAAAGAATAATATTTAGGTTCAATGCTATTATTCATTTTAAGTCTTACTAGAATCACATAATTTCCTGAAGATAATTCGTCTAAAATTAGTCCTGTATTAATTTGGTTTGTGGTCGTTAAATGTAAGTTTCCTTCTTCTATTTTTCCATCTAATGAGTAATTTTTCTCAAATCCATTTCCATCTGTTAAATATAATTTGGCACTTTCAAAGTTATCTTTTGCAATACTTGATAATTTTCCTGAAAAATTAAAACATTTTCCAAATGTAAAAAATTCAGTTACCTCAATTGATTTGGTTTGAACAGAACCAAAAATGGCATCATTTCTAGCCTTTTCTTCTTGTGTTTCATCTTTTGAAAATACTGAAAAATAAATTCCTATTCCCAATCCAATGATAATTAATATTAACATGCTAAAAGTAAGAAGTTTTTTTAACATTTTTTTCTCCTTTTTGTCAATATTTTTTGTATATTATATCGAATTTTATGAAATTCGTCAATCGTCTCTTAGATTTCTTTTGAAATAAAGAAGAAAAGGATTTCATTAATACCTTTTCTTAATCTTTTATTCTTATTTTTCTAATTCTCCTACTAAATCATAGCCTTTCTCTCCAACAATGTGGCATTTTACAAACTCTCCAACCTTAACTTTTCCATTATTGTGGATATAAATAACACCATCTTCTTGAGGAATGTCCATATAACTTCTAGCAATCAAATATTTTCGGTCATTTGTCATACCATCTATTGCTACCATGTATGTATTTCCAATCTTTTCTTGTAGTTTTCTTTTCGAAATTTCCTTCTGTTCACGCATTAATAAATTCCAACGTTTTTGTTTGGTCTTATGATGAATTTGTTCTGATAAACAACTAGCTGGTGTTCCATCTTCTTTGGAATAAGTAAAAGCGCCTAGTTTTTCAAATTTTGCCTTTTGAATGAAATTGTATAATTGATTAAAATGTGTCTCTGTTTCGCCCGGAAATCCCACTATCATCGTTGTTCTGATAATAACATCTGGAATCTCTTTGCGTAATTTTAAAATTAATTTTTCGATTGATTTTGCATCACTTTTTCGATTCATTCTTTTTAAGATATTGTCTGAAATGTGTTGCAAAGGAATATCAAAATAATGACAGATTTTATCATTGTTTTTAACAACTTCAATCAATTCATCCGTAATGCTTTCTGGATATGCATACAAAAATCGAATCCACTTAAAATCATCTATTTGACAAAGTTTCTCCAAAAGCTCTGCAAGTTTTGGTTTCCCATACAAATCAATTCCATATTTGGTAGTATCTTGTGCAATTACAATAATCTCTTTATAACCTAATCTAGCCAACCTTTCAGCTTCTTTCAAAATCCCCTCTAACGGTCTACTAATATAAGGGCCTCGAATCTTTGGAATCGCACAATAGGTACAACAATTGCTACAACCTTCTGCAATTTTTAAATATGCTGTCGTATTTCCTGTAGTAATTACACGTTCCATATAATCTAACGTATTTTTTGATTTTTTCTGAATTCCAAGCATATTTTCAATTTGACTCCACATTTGGTCATATTCATCAACTGAAATAAATAAATCCACTTCTGGCAATGCTTTTTCTAGTTCTTTTTTATATCTTTTTACAAGGCAACCTGTTGCAACTAAATATTCACATTTTCCATTTTTCTTAAATTCAGCCATTTCTAAAATGGTATTGATTGCCTCTTCTTTTGCACTTTCAATAAATCCACATGTATTAATTATTATCATTTTTGCTTCTTCTGGATTATGTACAATTTGAAATTTTTGTTTCTTAAACAATCCAACAAACATTTCTGTATCCACTAAATTTTTGCTACATCCTAATGATACAAATCCTACTTTCATACTTCTCTCCTAAATTATGGCTTAATTAAACTGATTCATCGCCACATCAATTCCATTTTTCAATAACTCAATGACAGCATTTTTTGCATTTTCTATGCCTTTTTCTAAAGTCTTCTTTTCCTCTTCTGGAATGGCACCAATCACATATTCTATTATGTTTTCTTCCTCTTTTGGTTTGCCAATTCCAACACGAATGCGTGGAAAATTTTCACTATTTAAGAAATGTACAACCGATTTCATACCATTGTGGCTTCCCGGTGAGCCATTTTTTCGAATTCTAATTTTACCTGTTTCAATATCCATATCATCATAAATAATAATGACTTTATCAAGTTCTATTTTATAAAAATTCACAAATTGTACAATTGCTTCTCCACTAGCATTCATAAAAGTTTGCGGTTTAATTAAGATAACTTTTTCTCCCTCAATTATTGCATTTTCATATTCACTATTAAACTTCTTTTTGCAAATGCTTACCTCATATTCTTTGGCTAATTGGTTGATTACCTGAAACCCCATATTGTGCCTTGTGCTACCATAATCAGTTTCAGGATTTCCTAATCCTACGATTAAATACATGTTTTCCTCCGCTTATCTTAAAATTCTATATAGTTGTATCCACAACTTCTTAGCAATCTGTTCATAATTGCAATTCCCAATCCTTCTTTTCGGATTCCTTCAATTAAAATAATTTGCGCTCCTAACTTATCTGCTTTTCTCAAAGCAGAATAGATATTTCTAGCTATTTCATCTAAATTCCTCTGACTTCCTAAATTGATAAATCGATTCTCTGATACAACAATTTTATCTTTGTGCTCATCAAAACCAAGTACGACAACATCACTTTCATAACTTTTTATAACATGATTCATTTGAAAAACTAAATATTGATCGTCTTCTGAATAAAAAATTTGTGCTGGTGTTTCTGGTGCATAATGTTTGTGCTTAATACCGGGACTTTCTATTTTTTCATCTTGTTCGATAGGCGAAAAAATCCCATTTCCAAAATCTACAATTCCAATAACTTTCTCAATGTCTTCTGGTGTTACTTTTCCCGGTCTTAAAATACATGGCACTTCATCAATTACTTTTACAACTGTTGATTCTAAGCCAATTTGCGATTCTCCACCGTCTATAATAGCGGAAACCTTTCCTTCTAATTCTTTGCGTATATCCTCTATTGTTGTTCCACTTGGTTTTCCTGATACATTAGCACTTGGAGCCGCAATTGGAACACCTGAAAAAGTAATAATTCCTCGTGCTATGACACTATCTGGCATACGTATTGCAACTGTATCCAAACCTGCTGAGACAATGTTTGGTATTTTATCTGTTTTGTTTAATATAAGTGTAAATGGTCCTGGCATAAAATTGTCAATTAATTTTTGCTCAATTGGTGTAATGTCTTTTGCTATTTCGGAAATTGTTTTTTTATCTGCTACATGTACAATTAAAGGATTATCTGATGGTCTCCCTTTTGCCATGAAAATTTTACCAACTGCTTTTTCATCATAAGCATTGGCTCCAATTCCATATACAGTTTCTGTTGGAAATATTATGACTTCTCCATTTTTTATTAAATTACATATAATTTTTAATTCTTCCGTGTTTGTGTTTTCTTTCCAATTATAATACATAATAAATTCCTCGTGGGATGTATTATATCATACATTTTCAAATTATGTCAATTTGTTTTTCGAATTTTATATAATTTTTAAAATAGACAACTCACATATAAACAAAATAACAAAATAAAGACAACACCATGATTTCTGCTAATTAATCTTCTATTTTTAAATAAATCAAATACTAACAAGTAGATTGTTATCATTAATAAAAATAACAAAGATCGATTAAACTCTAAATCATAATGAATTGGTTTAATAATGGCTCCAACACTAGGTAAAAGACATATATTAAAAATATTAGAACCAATTACATTCCCAATTGCTAAATCACTTTCTTTTTTTATGGTTGCAATAATACATGTCACAATTTCTGGCAAAGACGTTCCTAGTGATACAATTGTCATACTAATAATACTTTCACTCACACCAAAAAATTCAGCTATAGAGACTGCACCTTCTACAACAAAATCCGCTCCAAATTTTAGTCCAAAAACTCCTAATATTAGGTAAATTAATATCCATATAAATGTAATTTGCGTTGTTTGTGTATCTCTATTTTCTTCGGCTTCTTTTTTGCCTTCATACACAGTATAGAAAATATAACTCATTGCAAAAATTAATAGAACAAGTGCTTCTGTTTTACTAATAATATGATTTCCTGTACCAAAATTGCAAAATGTTGCAAGCATTAAAATACTAAATACAGAAACTGGTAAGTGCACTTGCAAAATTCGATTATCGATTTTTAGTGGATTACAAACACTAGCAACTCCAATTACCAAAAGTAAATTACAAATACAACTTCCAATTGAATTGCCAATAATAATATCTGGATTTCCTGTTAAACTTGATTTAACAGTTACAATAATTTCTGGAAGTGATGTTCCAATTCCTACAATTATAATTCCAATTAGCATTTCTGATAAATGAAATTTTTTGGCAATATTGCTTGCGCTTTTTACTACAAAATCGGCACCTTTAATTAATAACATAAAGCCGATTATCATTAACATTAGTTGATATAACATTTTTATTTCCTCTTTTTAGACTTTTTTATTATTTTTTTCGATAATTCAATTTTTATTCTTTTTGGGCATATTTTATTGCATTTTATCACATTCTATTATATAATTATTAAGTTATGTTAAGGAGATGATTTTTATGATTAAACTAGCATTTTTTGATACACAAGATTATGATAAAACTTTTTTTGATGAATATAATAAACACTACCATTACGATATTACGTATTTTGAATCAAAACTAAATTCAGAGACCGTACAGCTTGCAAAAGGATTTGATGCTATCTGCATTTTTGTAAATGACATTGCTGATAAAACCGTTTTGGATAAACTAAATGAATATGGGATTCAATTAATTGCATTACGTTGCGCAGGATTTAATAATGTGGACTTAAACCATCTTGGTAAAATAAAAGTTGTTCGTGTACCACAATATTCGCCTTATGCTGTAGCAGAACACGCAACAGCTTTACTTTTAAACATTAATCGAAAAATTTATAAAGCCTATCAACGTGTAAAAAAGTATAATTTTTCTTTAGATGGTCTACTTGGTTTCGATTTGCATAATAAAACAGTTGGTGTCATTGGAACTGGAAAAATCGGAAAAACTTTTATCGAAATTATGCATGGATTTGGTACAAATATTATTGCTTATGATTTATACAAAGATGAAAAAGCAAGCAAAGAACTCGGTTTTCAGTATGTTGAATTCGATGAGTTATGCCAAAAATCAGATATTATTTCACTTCATTGCCCACTTACTCCAGAAACAGAAAATATTATTAATAAAACGTCTCTACAAAAAATGAAAGATGGTGTTATCATTATTAATTGTAGTAGAGGAAATTTAGTCAATACAAACGATTTAATTGAATATCTTTCTTCTGGAAAAATCGGCGGTGTTGGTTTGGACGTTTATGATAATGAATCTGACTTCTTCTTAAAGGATATGTCAAATTCCTATCAACGAGACAAAAACTTATCTTTACTAATTTCGATGCCAAATGTGTTAATTACTTCACACCAAGCATTTTTCACATCAGAAGCTTTAAATAAAATTGCAAGTGATACTTGTCAAAATATTTCAGATATTTTGACAACTGGAAATTGCATCAATGAAATAAAATAAGTTTCATATAAAATAAAAAAAGTCTACCCTATTATTGGTAGACTTTCTTATTAATTATTTTTGATTAATATTTTACTTCTGCTTTTCCAATCATGATTAACTTCATTTGTGCAAAATCAGTAACAGTTACATCGCCATTTCCATTCATATCTGCTGCTTTTAATTCATTTTCATTTAATAATCTCGCCTCAATTAGATGCAGTTTTAATTTAGCAAAATCTGTGACGCTTAATTTTCCATTGCCATCCAAATCCCCTGTTACAATTAAAGTATATTGCAAGGTAGATCCAATCTTTACTGTCATATTCGTTGCTAAAACATCATTTTCGCCTAATTCCTTGCCGTTTTTATCTAAAAATACCATTGGTTGCTTAGTTTCTATATTTTGTTTAAAACTATTGACTGTTGTTTCAGGTTTAATTCTTGAAATAAATCCTTCTTCTATTCTATAAACTTTAGAAGTAATTCCTTCTGGAATATCTGGGTCAACTGGCACATCTGGATTTTCATTCTTAGTTGTATCTTCATATAAATTTATCATAGCTAGTGAAACAAATATATCATAAGTTTCCATTTCTAATTTTACATATTGTGCTTGCACACTTTCGCTAAATTCAATTCGTTTGAATTCTTCATTTTGTTCACAATTTTCTATTCTTCCTGCTTCTGTCCATTCTTCTCCATTCATACTTACATATACAATTCCATTTTTAATAGCATCTGGATCATTTGCTTTATACTTTTTCTGAACAAATTCTAAAGCAGAAATATATTTTGTTTCATCCAATTTTATTGTAATAAATGGTTTTACATCTTGATCTAGAACATTCTCTCTAAAATCTGTATGCCAAATTGTGTTGATATTTCCATCAATTGCATTTGGTGCATAGAAAGGTCTACTAGAATCTGCCGACTGTGTTGAAAAACCATGAATTGACAAATGTTTAATAGGAATATATTTTGCTGTATCTGGCTGATTATCTTCTGTAAATTCATATTCTAAACTTTCACTTGGTGTATAAATTCCTATTCCTTTTGTTCTAACCAAAAGTGTATTATCTCCTGTTACAACAGGTTCTTGTTCCGCATAAGATTTCCAAGAATTTTCACTTGACAATTTCCATTCTAATGTACTTACATTGCTTAATCCAATTAATCGATTTTCCCAATCATTTACATATGGCTCAATTTGAGGAACTTCTCCTGTTTTAATGTTAACAGTATATTCTGCTATATCTCCTTCAAAACGGACCCTAATTCTATCACTTTCGTTAATTTGCTCGATTTCTTGAGCTGTTAATGAATGCTCTTTTCCATTTGCAGAATTCCAAGTTGTTCCACCATCAATGCTATAACTCCAATTTGCATTTTCAAATTCATCTTCTAACATAATCTTTCCTGCATTTTTTCCATCAAATGAGAATTTTACAGATGTTTTTACCGTTTTGTCCTCGTAAAAGTTAAACATTCTAGCTGCAAACCAATTTCCATTTGTTCTATCAGCAACAATTTTTACATATTGTACTTTTGCTGGGTTATCCATTTCAAAAGTTTTTGTGTTGGCAATTGCTTCTTCAACAGTATTTGCTTGATTTGTATAACTCAAATTTGTTTGTCTTGATAAAATTTCCCAATTCTCGCCATCTATACTTCCATAAATCGTACCATCGTAAATTTTACCATTTCCACCACCAGCAGGAATAAATTCAACTGCTGATAAATAAACTGGCTCATCTAATTTAATTGTTATATAACGTTCTCTATCGCTTCCATCCCAAGCTGAATGATATCTTGTGTTAGCATTTCCGTCTATTGCAAATGTCGCAGCACCTTGTTGGTTTGTCGCTTCTGTAGAAACACCATGAACTGATAAATGTGAAACTGGGATATATTGTCTATTTTGTGGTAGATTATCTTGTGTAAATGTAAAGCTTGAACTTGTTGTGCTAGCTAAATATACACCAGTTGCTCCCATTTTAACAATAATTGATTTGTCACCTGTTAAATCTGGTTCTTCATCACGATAGAAAGTCCAGTTATCTTCTTCTCTATACTTCCATTGCATAGCAGGGCTTGCCGCTATTAATTTATTTTCTAAATCATTGGCATATAAAGTCGCTGGCAATCCGCTTGATTCTTGAATATCAATTTTATATAGATTTTCCTCATCATAATTTACACCAACAATATGAACATAAATATCATTTTCTGATGTAATACTTGCAATTTGCTGAGGTGTTAACTGTAATTTATGTTCCTCTTCCGCTGTAAATGAAACTTCATTCCAAGTTTGTTTTCCGTCTAAGCTATAATCCCAGCGAACTCCATTTCCATCAAAACGACTAGATAATACAATTTTATTTGCATCATCTCCATCAAATGAGAAAGTTGCAATTGTTTTATCCAATTTTCCTAATAAATAATTTGCTTCTAATCTGGTAAGACTTGGTTGATAAACATAATAGTTATCTGCTGTATTATTCGGTGTTTGACTTCCTTCTGTTAAAATTCTAGTTTGCAAAAGTGTAAAACGATATTGATTTTCAATACTTGTTAAATGTGGCTTGATTAAATTACTTAAATGTTGCATTGGTAATGGGAAATATTTTAAATTTTCTCCCAACTCTTTGGCTAAATCAAAATATTCATTTTCTGTTTTGTTTTCATTTGCATTATAAACATTAATTAAACCATACCAAGCATCAATATTGATAGGCTGAATTTCTAATGCTTTTCGATAAATTTCCTCTTGTTTTGCTAAATCATTAGCATAACTATCAGCAAGCATAACCATTTTTTCACATTTTTCAAAATTTTCATAGTCATTTAATACTTCTTGTGCAAGTGCCATATAAACAACCGAATATCCTCTACTATAAGTAGCATTTCCCCAGCCCAAAAGCATTCTTTCACCTTTTTCTGATAAAGTCCAACCACTAACATCATTATCAAGATTCCAATAACCTTTACCTTGTGCATCTTTTGTATAATAGATAATCGCTGCGTGTCCCGGTTGACCAATAACAGCAGCTGGTATACCATGTGTTGCACGAATATTAGAACCACTCTTTGAAATACCACCACAAACTGCACCTGTTCCAAATTTATTTCTAAAATTCATCCATACTTTGTATATTTTATTATCAGTAGTACCTCTTGTTACAGATAAATTGTAAGTTGGATTTGTTTTACCACCTGGTATTGTATAATTTAAATCAAATAATCCAGTACCATTTATAGCAAATAATTCGTTAAAATATTCTCTGTTTTCTTCGGTATAATAAAGATTATTTCCATAATCTGGCCATACATAAGCCATATAAGGATGAGGTGTTAAGTAATTTGTCGTTTTATATTGATCTAATTTAGTTTGAACATATGCATTTAACCACAAAATTTCCTCGTCATCGATAGCGTTATTCATAACAAAACGCATTTCTTCCACTTGTAATGCTTCAAACCATGGTGTGATATCTAATGTGTCAGTCGCTCTAAGTTTTCCATTTTTGTGCATATATTTGAAGATGGCATAACGTCTAAGTGCATCTGATTGATTTTCTACAACACCAGATTGCATCCATAAACCAACTCTTTGTGAATGTGTTAGAGCAATCGACATTGCCATTTTTTTGTATAAATCTCCATAAGTCATATCTGGATACCATGTATTATTTAAACATTCGTTGTTTGTAAAATCACTACTATATTCATCATAAAGTCTAGAAAGTTGTGTTAATGAATTATAATAACTTCCTCCTTCAGGGCTACCACCCATGATATAAAGACGAAGATTTTCTACATTGTTCATCAACCATGAAAACATTTGTCTGTTTGTTTCACTTTCATTTGTAAAACGTTTTAAAGCATATGGACCTGCTTTTTTAACAAGTTCTCTTTGCAATAATGTTAATTCATAGTCTCCTGTAATTTCTTGACCTTCATAGTTTTTTAGAATTTGATCGTATTCTGCTACGGTTTTAATTCCATTGCTGTCATCATAACTTTCTTTTACTAATTTTGCATCTGCATAGACAGAATGGTCACTTGCATTGGATGCTTTATCATCTGCGCATAATTTTAAATATTTTGCATTTCTGATATCTATTTTTACAAAAGTTGCATTTTGTCCTGGTTGTTTATCCATTGGTCCATCTTCTAGTTTAGACTCCCAATTGCTTCCATCAGCTGATGTGAAAACATCAAAAGTCACACCATCTCCTCGAGTTGCTGTTGTGTTTAATCCAAGATAGGATGTAAAATAGTCATATTCTGCATAATCTGTTAAGTCATAAACGACCGTAGAGGTAGCATGCGCAAAAATTCCTTTCTCAAAAGTATAGTTTGCTCCTTCTACTTTTACAGAAAGTGCAGTATTATCCGGAGTTTGATCTAGAGAAATTTCTCTCCATCCTACTGATGATTGCTCTGCTATATAAGGAATATCTGATAAATAACAGAATTCCGTTTCTTTTTCTTTTGCAAAAGAAATATACGAAGTGTTCATCGATAAAAACATCACGAATAATAGAACTAAACAAATTTTTATTTTGAATAAAAATTTAACTTCGTTTTTTTTATTTTTAATATTTTTTTCCATATTAACCTCCATTTTCCTTACTATTATTATATCATAAATTTTAATTTAGGTAAACGTTTTTGGGGTAAATTTTTTTATTTTTTATCCATTTAGTTCTTATCACATTTATCTATTAAATGTATTACTTTTGTTGCTATGTTTTTGACAAAAGTTTCATCGTGTTCAACAAAAATCATCGTAGGCTTATTCTTCAATATTACTTCTTCGATCTGAATTCTTGTTAGAATGTCAATATAATTTAATGGTTCGTCCCAAATATAAAAGTTGGCCGATTCTGAAATGCTTTTTGCAACTAAAACTTTTTTCTTTTGTCCTTCACTCATTTCTTCTATTTTTTTGTCAAATTCTGATTTAGAAAAACCCATTTTTGAAAGCATTGCTTTAAAAATGCTTTCCTCAATTTTATTTTGAATAGCAAATTCTTTTAAGTTACCTTTTAGAGTTTCTGTACTTTGTGATACATAGGATATTTTTAAATCTTTTGCTATTTTAATATCACCTTGATAATCTATCTGATTACCAAATAATAATTTTAATATACTTGATTTTCCAATTCCATTTTCTCCAATAATTGCTACTCGATCACCTTTTTTTATTTCAAATGAAACAGGTGCAAATATTGATTTGTGATTATATTTTATTTGAAAATTGTTTGCTAACACAAATAGATTTTGCTTTGTTTCTAACGGAACTATTTTTAAACAATCGTTTCTATCAACATTTTTTAGCAAACTGGATTTTTCTTGTATTGCTTTTTGGGTTCTTTTTTCCATTACTTTTGATTTCTTCATCATTTTGGCAGATTTATGTCCTACATAACCTCGATCAATGCTGGAACCAGAATTGGTTGTATTAAATTTAGATTTTTCGATTTTATCCGACCACTTAGCTGTATTTTGAGAAGCAATTTCTAATCGGTTAATTTCTTTTTTTAACTTTTCATTTTGTGTAAATTCAAAATTATCTTGCGCATTTTTGTTTTCCTGCCAAGATGAAAAATTTCCTTTTTGAATTTCAATATTCGTGTTATTAATGGAAATGATATGATCAACAATTTCGTCTAAAAAATTTCTATCATGTGAAACAACAATAAATCCTTTTTTCTTTTTCAAATATTCTACTAAATGATTTTTGGTCTGACTATCTAAATGATTTGTTGGTTCGTCAATTAACAAAAAGTGATTGTTTTTCAAAAACAAGCTAACAAGTAAAATTTTAACCTGTTCACCACCACTTAGTAAATGAAAATTTTGATAAAGAATTTCTGATTTTGCTTTCAGCAAATTTAACTCTTTTATAATTTCCCAATCTTCTGCACTTGGAGTTATTTCATTTATGATTTCAATTGCTAATTTTTCCTTGTTTTGTACTTCAAATGGAAAATAGTCAAATTGAGCATTTGAGGAAATACTTCCTTGGTATCGATATTTCCCCAATAATAATTTTAAGAAAGTTGTTTTTCCTTTACCATTTCTCCCAATTAAACCTAGTTTCCAGTCTGTATCAATAGAAAAAGAAACATTTTGAAATACGTCTTTGAAAGCTCCATTGTAGCAAAAGGTTAAGTTATTCACAGTAATTAAAGACATAACTCCTCCTATAATTTTTATAATTTATTTTTTTATTATATCAATAATTTTCAAAAAAAGAAAGCAATTTTTAATTACTTTCTTTTTCTTCTACCTCTTCTGTTGGCTCAATTCCTAAATATTGAATCACCTCATTTAATATTTTTCCTGCTACTGGTGCTGCAACTCCTCCGTCCGTTGATGGCCTCCCTCTCCTGTTGGATTATATAAAGTAACCAAAATTGTGACTTGCGGTTCATTTGTTGGTGCAACTCCAATAAACGATGTTACATATTTTCCAGTATTTACACCATCTTCCGAAGTTCCTGTTTTCCCTCCGACTTTGTATCCCAACACTTTTGCATTTTTTCCAGTACCTTCTGATACAACCGATGTCATCATACTTAAAACATTCTCCGCTGTTTGCTCTGAAATGGCACGTTCTCCAAAATTTGGCTTAATTTCTTGCACTTCTCCAGTTTCCGAATTTTTGATTTGTCTTACTAAACGTGGCTGTACATATACTCCTTTATTTGCAATTGTTGAAACCATTGTAATCATTTGAATTGGTGTCACCTCAAAACGTTGCCCAAAACTAATTGTAGCAAGTTCTACCGGTCCCACTTTCTCCTTTGCTAAAAAAATACTTTTCGCTTCCCCATACAAATCAATTCCCGTTTTCTTTAAAAAGCCAAATCTTTCCAAATAATGATAATATTTTTCTACACCAATTTTTTGTCCCAAACCAATAAATACTGGGTTACATGAATTCATCAAACCCTCTCTCAAACTTTCCGAACCATGTGGTCTGTAATATCTCCAACATTTAATACGAACACCCGCAATTTCAATTCCACCTGTACAACAAAAAGCACCTGCTTTATCTGGTTCTGCAATTCCCTCTTCTAGTGCACTTGATGCAGTTACCAATTTGAATGTTGAACCGGGTTCATAAGTATCTGCAATGGCTTTATTTCTCCACATTCCCTGCAAACTCTCTGACTTTTGCGTTTGATCCATTAGTTCCCAAACCTGTTTCAATTCTGGATTACTTATCTCATACGGCTGATTTAAGTCATAAAATGGATATGTTGCCATAGCTAAAACATCTCCATTTCTAGGATCCATAATAATTACATTTCCTCCATCTGTGCACACATTATCAATACAAACATCTTCCAGATATTTTTCTGCAATAGCTTGAATATTTTTATCAATTGTCAAAACTAAATCATTGCCAACCATTGGTTCTTCATAATTTTCGCCTTCTTCTCCAAAATTATTTCCTTTGGCATCAATCATTTTAGAAATCGAACCATTTTTTCCAGTCAAAACATCGTTATACCTCGCTTCAATCCCATCTAAACCTTGGTTATCACTCCCACAAAATCCAATTACATGAGAAGCCAAGCTTGCTTCTGGATAAAAACGTTTCGTATCTTCGTCAATATTAATTCCGCCATAAATGTTATTTGTTTGCATCCATACTCTTAATTCATCTGTTTTAGCTTTTTCCACTCTTTTTACAATTGTTTCAATCGAACTATTTTTACTCACACGTTTCAAAATCTTATCATAATCTAGTTCAAAAATGTCTGTTAGAGCACGTGCAACTTTTTCTTTATTTTCTATTGAAATATTAACTGGATTGACTGTTACTGTTTCAACTGTACTACTTTTGGCTAAAATATTTTCACCACTTCGATCATAAATCGTGCCACGATTAGCTGTCACAGTTCTTTCTGAGCTTTGTTGCCCATAAGCTTTTGCCTGCAATTCCTCTCCTTGTACAAATTGAATATAAGCTGTATGTACAATCAAAATAATACTTGCAATCACCACTCCAACTAAAATTACCAACATGCGTCTTTTTAATTTTAAAATATTATTTTGCATAATTTCCTCCTATAAAACTTATACATTTAAGATTTCCAAATGCTCTAATAAAATTTTAATTCCCATTAGAATTAAGATACAACCGCCCCAAAAGTTCCGCTTTTTTTTCATATTTATCCCCAAATTGATTTCCTATTTTTACCCCCATAACTCCCAACAAAAATGTAATACTTCCTATAAAACTTATTGCAACAATCATGTTTACTTTCAAAAATGCAAATGTAATTCCTACTGTTAAAGCATCAATGCTTGTAGCAATTGCTAGCATTAGCATAATTTTAAAACTGGTATCATCATTACAATTTTCTTTGCCTTTTTCAAACATTTCTTTTATCATATTTCCACCAATCATGATTAGTAGAATAAAGGCAATCCAATGGTCGATACTTGTCACAACCATCTCAAATCGACTTCCCAAACAAAATCCTAGCATTGGCATAAGTGCTTGAAATCCGCCAAAATATAAGCCTACAATAATAGCTTTTCTCCAATTCATTTTTGTCATAGATAAGCCTTTGCATATTGCAACTGCAAAGGCATCCATGCCAAGAGCTATGCTGATTAAAATAATTTCCAATAATTCCATAATTTCCTCCCAGTCTATAACCATATATATTTCTGAAAAAATAAAAAAGACGTTGTCTTTAAAATTTGTCATTCTAATTTAAAACAAAACAGACTATTGCAAAAATGCAATAGTCTGTTTTGTTCTTAATTCACTACTGTACTGGTTTTTCCCATACCATTAACTTGTGACATTAGCCTACTCCAAGTATTGGGGCCCAAAATTCCGTCTGCTGACAAACCATTTCTGCTTTGAAAAGTTAGAACTGCATTTCTCGTCTGTGTTCCAAATACCCCGTCTAGACCTCCTGTTGCAAGTCCTAGTGCATTTAGAGAATCTTGTGCTACACAAACATAATTCCCTTTGCTTCCATAACGAACTGTCGGAAATCCTGCAGCTATTGTTCTATCATTAATAAATCACGAATAGAAATATTTTATGAGATTGTTGAAAAAATTCATAAGGTG
>CANBLA010000011.1 GCA_947369305.1 uncultured Clostridia bacterium | reverse complement strand
TACATCCGGTGCCCCATCCGCAACGCTTCCAATCTGCAAACACGTTTCTTCAGGCTCACCCTCTTCATCTGGTCCTCTTTTAGACAATTTTTTTGTCATATTTCTAATCATCGAATCTTGCTCCGAAATATCCTCTTTATAATTTACCATTCCAACAATTCCACACATAAAAAACTCCTTTGATAAAATATTATTATTAATATTTTATGCAAGGAGTTTTTTAAATATGACAATTTTTACGCACGTGGATGTGCTTTATTATAAATATCTTTTAAATTTTCATTCTTAAACTGCATATATACTTGTGTTGATGAAATATCAGAATGACCTAACATTGTTTGAATCGATTTCAAATCTGCTCCATTTTTCAATAAATGTGTTGCAAATGAATGTCTTAAAACATGTGGTGTAATATCTTTTGAAATATGAGCTTGTTCTTTATAATATTTAACAATTTTCCAGAAACCTTGTCTCGTAAGTCTTTTTCCATTGATATTAACAAAAAGTGCTTTGTCATTTTCATCTTTGATTAAGACTGGTCTTGCTTTTTCTATATATTCTACTAATGCTTGCAAAGACATAGAACCTAACGGAATATTTCTTTTGTTATTTCCACTATTACATGCAACATAACTTTCTTCTACATTCACATCCGTAATATCCAAAGAAATAATTTCCGTTACTCGCATTCCTGTAGCATAAGCAAATTCAAGCATTGCTTTATCACGAATTCCTTTTAAATCAATATTTTTAGGTTGGTTTAACAATAACTCAACTTCTTTAGCTGTTAAAACACTAGGAACTTTTTTCTCTACTTTTGGTGAATGAATTCCTTCTGTTGGATCTTTTTTCAATTTTTTAGTACGTATTAAAAATTGATAAAAAGCACGTATTGTCGCTAAATTTCTTGAAATTGTTGATGGCTTTTTGCCTACTCTCGATAAGCTCTTTAAATATTTATTTAATTGTTCATCATCTATTTTTAAATAATTTAACTTATTTTTGTCTATGTAAGTTTGATATTGTAAAATATCTCTTTTGTATGATTGCAACGTATTGTTCGACAATTTTTTATCGTTTTGTAAGAATTCTAAAAAAAGTTTAATTTGTTTATCCATGATTATACCCCATTCCTTAATAATTTACATAAGACACATATATATTATCAGATTTTTCCAAAAATGTAAAGGGTTTTTAGAAAAATTTTTTAAAAAATATCAAAAAATTTGTAGAAATGTATACTTCAATAAAACTAGCCATTACTGAAACAACAAGAGTCATAAACATAATCACTGTGTGTCTTACTAATTCTAGCTTTATGTTCATATATGGATCCTGTTTTAAATTTTTATATAATTTAACTCCACTATTTGATAACATAAATATCATAGGAAGGAAAATTAAGTTCTGAAACAATAACGATAATAAAGCAAAAACACTTCCGAGACTTCACTCCTAGTGTAGCAATCATTGCTGATACTGTATATCCAATAGAAAATCCTCTATAAATAATTGCAATGTAAATCAAAAAGCTTCCTAAAATCGTACAACCTAAAAACCAAATTAGTAAAACAAAGACCGCATTTTGTTTCATACTTTGAGTTAATATCATCGTTTTATTAATATCATCTGAATTTTTTATATTGTCTTTTAAGGAATTTACATAGGAAGCAATTTCCTCCATCTGACTTTCATTTGCATGATTAATAAATGTAATCCCAAGTATAATCCCAATGCAAAATAAAATTATCAACATTAAAAAATTCCTTTTATTATTTTTCCAGTAATAAAAAAATACACTTTTATTCATAAGCCTCTTCCCTTTTTCTATTTTTAAGTGTATTCATCTATTTTCTATTTTATTCTACTTTTCCGTAAACTCCGCCTCCGCCTTCTACAATATGCATTTTTCCCTCTCTGGCTAAGATAATATTATTGGCAATCCTATTTCCTACAACAGCCTCAATATCATCTCTGGAAACTTTATGTAAGATTGTCATTTCTGTGTCAAAATGATTTAACAATTTGTCAATTGTTTTATTTCCCAAACCGGGAATAAAGGTAAGCGGAATTTGGTAAATATATTCTGGTCTAAAATCAGGATTTTTCATTTCTTTTTTATCTTTGATGATTTCAATTCGGTCAAAAACCCCCATCGTTATATTTCTGCTATCACAAGAATTGCATTTCGTAACTGGCGCAGTTCCATCAATCCTTTTATCACAAACTTCACAATACGTCCTATGATATTTCCCCAACTTAGGATCCAAGCCATAATTAGCAGAAATTTTTCGTCCATCCTCATTTTTCAAAGCCTTGACAAATTCTCTAAAACTAATTTTTTCTAACTGCATTTTATTATATTCTCTTGCAATTTTAGGAAGTGAATGTGCATCAGAATTTGTCAAAAATGTTTTTGTTTCCAATTCGGAAATTTGATCTGCTAAAAAAGTATCAGAACTTAATCCCAATTCAATTGCAGGAATCTTTTCATATTTTTCTTGGAAAATCCTTCTTAAAGACGATGTACAATTCCCATAAAAACTCTTATGTGGTGTAAAACAGTGTGCCGGAATTAAAATTCCATTGTACTTTTCTACAATGTCAATTAGTTCATATGCTGAAATATCGGCTCTTTGTGAACTAAGTGTCATATTTTTGATATGCATTGCCATCTCTTTCGAAAAAGCTTTAATATCTTTTAAGGTTGGAAAATAGCACAAATTATGTGCACTTCCCGTTTTTCCCTCATCGTTTATCTCTGAAGTTTCAATCTCACTTCCCAAAATGATACAAACTTTATTTTTATAGATAATACCACCATCTGGAATTTCAAAGGCTTCTCCATTTTCTAAAAATTTTTCGATGTCTTCAATCACATACGGTGAAGCACAATCAATAATTCCCACCATTTGTATTCCTTTTTTCTCTACACATTCTTTAGCAATATTAGCAAAATTTAAGCTCCTTGCAGCCGTTATTTTAATTGGTTTTCCTTTTTCACTTCTTCCAATATGGACATGCAAATCAGCAAATACTTCATACATTAATCTTCGTCCTCCCCTAATTTACTTGCTACAACACTATGATCACTATCATCGCTATCATCTTTTGTAACAATAAAGCCTGTTGAAATTGGTCTTGTTTTATGAGCACCTGTACTATCAATTGGGTCGTTGACAATAGTATTATTGACTACTAACACACTAGAAGTTCCTCCATCCAGATTTGCTGCATTATAAGCTCCGTAATCTTGCAAAACATCAATTAAATCGTCCATATCCGCTCCCGGTTTCGAAGCCGTTCTTCCATCTACAACTAAAAATAATACAATTCCATCTTTTCTTTGTGCAATTGCAGTTCTTGGAGCTGTTCCCCAACCGCCATTTCCAACAACAGAGGAAGCTTTTCCATTTACAATCAAAAATGGACCAAATGTTACTGCATCTCGTATATCTTTTGCCTTTGCCTCTTTCACAGTTACTTTAGAAGTTAAAATCAATTTATTATCTCTTGTAAATCCTATAATTCCACCAGCACCAGAATAAGCAGCTCTTGACGTATACTCCCAATTACAAATACTCACTCCCAGTGGCGAACCTCCTGTACTACTAAAGTTTGGATCATCAAATCCCCCACCATTGACAGCCAAAATGGCGTCATGATCTTCTGCCATAGTTGTCAAATATTGACCTGATACACCAAGCTGTTTTGTGCAAACAGTTTGAATTCTCGCTGGATCATACACAGCAACTAAGTAACCTGAAAACTTCTTTTTGTTGATTTCAATAATTTTGTAATCGTTATTTTTAGGGTCGCGTTCTAGAATTTGTCTTTCAAATTCATTTTCGTATTCTGTGGTTTTGCCTGCTGAAAAATTTATCATATTTGTATCTGTATCTTCTGCAATTTCTACAATTTTGTTTCTATTTAGTACATCCTCAATTACTTCTGGGCTATAAAACCAAGTTGCATAATATTGATGAGTCATTGTGGTCATGGCTGTTGTGATAAGCCATTCTCTGAAATTTTTCCAAGGTCCGTAAAGAAGTGTTAAACCAGTTATAATTCCAATGGAACCTAGTATAAACAAAAATGCAAAAAATCTCTTTAGTTTGACATGCCCTTTTCTTTTTCTTTCACGTTTACTTCGCTTTAATTCTGCTCTTTCACTTTTAATTGCTTTATCGATTGTACTCATTCTCATCTATCAAATCGTTCCTTTCAACGGTGTTTTTCTTAAGGAATAGCGGACGACAAATTGTCGTCCCCCTCTTTTTATTGTATCTAATTTTTTTATTTTTGTCTATAGCTTTCCTAAAAATAATCTCAAAAAATGTCATATTTTACCCTTATTATAAAATAAAACAAGGAAAAATAATTATCTTTTTCCTTGTTTTATCTTAACAATCAATTACTTTCAACCCAATAAATCCAATACTTTTAAGACAAACAACAAACTAAATCAAAAAACACTCGAAAGTTCTCCTCACCAAATAGAAAAATATAATCTTCTTTTACTTTATTGATATCCAAATTGTTATATATCTTCCTTGCTACATCGCGCCTGCCAATGTAAGTCAAAATTTCAATAGCAATATAAATGATATAATGACTCTCCCCATATTTTCCCATTTCGATAGCCTTTAAGAGCTTTTTAATATCTTCTTCGATACTTTCCTCCAGATGAGTTCTTAAACAAATATATAAAAAGTAAAGTGCTACATCATTCCCCATTTCTCTATATATTTGAATTGATTTTGGACCAGTATAATCCTCTAATGCTGCTTTTTGCCAAAAATATGTACTTTCTGAATATTTCTCATGTAAGCGTGCCTCTCCCACTCCAAAACAGTAGAATCGAAAATCACGCCAATACCAATACTCGGTTATTATTGTGTAGGTAGGCATCTCAATTATGTTTGCGTTCACATATTTTTTCTTGCTTTTCTCACCCCAAAAGGGGAAATCATAGCCAATTAATCCAGTCACGATATTTTCTTGTACCATACAAAATACTACTGCATACTGAATAAAATTGTTAGAATCTTTTTCAAAGATATCTTTTAGTTTTCTTACTACATCAATTAATTCCTCTTTGAGTTTCTTTATATAAGAATTTTTTGATATGCTTAATTTTCTTGGTGCGCCACCACAACGAGCTTTTTCACCAAAACAGTAACATGCATATCTCATCTCAACTATATTAAATATTGTACACAGATCTGCCTCTTGAAAAATGCGCACTAAATCATTAACACTATCTTCCTTAAAGTCAAACCTTTCTTGAAGTATCTTCTTAAGACTCTCAAAACTACTTACTTTCTTTATTGTTTGAGAATTCCCTCTTTGAGGAATTTTCAACAGCTTATCAAATACTGCCATGTTTTCCTCAAACTTCCCTTTTAACATTTCCTTAAATTCTGTAAGCTCTGTAGTCGTTATGTCCATCATCTCTTGAAAATCTTCTCTTATTCCTCTCCCAAAGTCTGAAAAATTGGTAATTTTGTTTCCTCTTAAAACAATATCCTCCTGTTTTACTTTGATGATTGGAACTAATCCCAGCATCCGCAAAAAATGTTCATATTCCATTGCAGTTTTAGAGTTATCAACCATCAATTCAACTTGTAATGATTTTTGTGTCATCATAATTGACCTCCTTTTTCTAATCTAGTTTACTGACTATTAGGTAAATCACTATACCATCATTTTTATTTTATGTCAAGAATTAATTATCTTATCCCATTTTACAGATTAATTTTTGTTAAAACATTGACTTTCTTTTCATTTTTTAGTATATTTAAGAAAACAATATAGGGGGAAATTTTTATGAACGATTTAATGTCATTATTATTCGAAACAAATGCCTTTAAAATATGTGAAGAAAATAAGCCGTTTTGGTACACATCTGGCAAAATTGGTCCATATTTTATCAATACTCATTTTCTTTACGGAAGTTCAGAATCTGCTCAAGAACTTCTTGACTTTATCGATTTGCAGTTAGAAACTGTACCAAAAGATTTAATACCAAGCAATCTTTTCGAAAAAGTTTTGGCACAATACGAAAATAATGCAATCTATAAAACTGTGGTTGACAATTTAAAAGATTTTATTGAAACAAAAATCGACTTATCCGTTATTGACTATATTTCTGGTGGAGAAAGACGTGATTGGTATTTTTCTATTATCATGGCTTATTTGCTTGGAAAACCACATATCACAATTTACAAAGATTTATCAGCCGTTGTGAACACTTGTGATTTTGAAGAAGCAACACCAGTTACCAATTTATCTGGCAAACATGTTTTACACATTGCAGACTTAATTACAATAGCTTCTAGTTATCTTAGATCATGGATTCCTGCTATCAAAGCTTTAGATGCAAACATTGTAACAAGTATTGCTGTTGTAGATAGAATGCAAGGTGGTAACCAAGTATTAAATAACCTTGGAATACGTTCTTTATCTTTACTTCAGATTAATGAGACTTTATTTGAAAAAGCAAAAGCGTTAGATATTATTAACGATGCGCAGTTAGAGATGCTAAATAACTTTGCAGAAAATCCAGATACAAGTATGCGAGAATTTCTAATCCATCATCCAGAGTTTTTAGAAAATTCCTTAAATTCAAATGATGCAAAAACAGCCAAACGAGCAAAACTTTGCAAAGAGCAAAACTTATATAACCTATAAGATTTAAAAAGGAAAGACTCTCAAAGTCTTTCCTTTCTCTTTAAATCATCTGCTGAATTTGTAACTCTCCAACTTCTTTAGCTCGATTTGCTTCATCATAATAAATAATCATATATTTATCTTCCATTTTCTCAAGTTGAAATTTTCCAACAGTTTTAATCATCTCTTCTTCATTTTTTAGTTTCTCGATATTTATCAAATAAATATCTGGCTTAACATTTCCAGCATCATCATAAATTTGCTCAATAATCAAATTCTGTTTCAAAAATTCAATTACTACTTCACTATTGTACAATTCTGAAATATTTCGATTGCTTACCTTTGCTTCATTATTAATTTCAATAAACTTTTGTGTTACTTTATAATTAATCTTTTCTAGAACATCTTCTTTACTATATTCATTTTCCACTTCTGCTACTCGATTTAAAACACCATTTTTGCCAATAATTTGATTAATAATCACCCCTGCAACCGCAATCACAATAATAATAATTAACACTAAAGCTTGATAGGCAAATCCATTTTCTTTTTCCATTTATCTCGGCCCTTTCATTATTTCGACTTAAAATATTCCAACAATTTCTCCCTTATCATCCACAAAAATACTTTCTGCTGCTGGAATTTTAGGAAGTCCTGGCATGGTAAATATCTTTCCTGTTTTTACAACCACAAATTCTGCACCTGTTTTCAAAATGATTTCACTCACATGGATTTTAAACGGTTCCTTACATTCTAAATTTTTCGCATCATCTGAAAACGAATATTGTGTTTTTGCAATACAAACTGGATAATTTTGATAACCTAATTTTTCTATCCTTTTAATCTCTTGCAAAGCTTCTTCTGTATATTCTACACCTTCTGCTCCATAAATTTGGCTAGCAATTTTCTCAATTTTGGTTTTGATATTATCTTGCTCATCATACACAAATCGGATATTCTCTTTCTCCGCAATTTTAATGACTTTTTGAGCCAAATCAATCGCACCTGCTCCACCTTTTGCCCAAACTTCTGCTAAACTTAATTCAACTCCAGCTTCTCTTAGTTTTTGAGATAAAAAGTCAATTTCTTTATCAGTATCTGACACAAATTTATTAATAGCAACAACGCAATTAATACCATATTGATTTTTAATATTATCCACATGTTTTAATAGATTCTCAATTCCATTTTCTAATGCTTCTATGTTTTCTGAGGTACATTCTTTAACATCTAATCCCCCATGATATTTAAGTGCTTTTAAAGTTGCTACACAAACTGCTGCAGATGGCTTTAGCCCTGACTTTCTACATTTAATATCCACAAATTTCTCAGCTCCTAAATCAGCTCCAAATCCTGCTTCTGTTACAACATAATCGCCCAATTTAAGTGCCATTTTAGTTGCCATAACACTATTACAACCATGTGCAATATTGGCAAAAGGTCCACCATGAATAAATGCTAAATTATGCTCCAAAGTTTGTACAACATTCGGATTAATAGCTTCTTTCATCAGTGCTGTTACCGCACCTTGTGCTTTCAAATCGCTTACTTTAATTGGTTCATCATCTTCATTAAAACCAATCGTTATATTGCCAACACGTCTTTCAAAATCCTCTAAATCATTAGACAAACATAAAATTGCCATAATTTCAGATGCAACCGTAATATCAAATCCATCATTTCTTGGAACCATATTTTTTTCATCGGAAAGTCCGACCCTAATTTCACGTAAAGAACGATCATTTAAATCCATACATCTTTTCCAAATTACTTTTTTGAATTTTAATTTATTTCCAAAATATAAATGATTATCAATCATTGCAGAAATCAAATTGTTAGCTGCTGTTATGCTGTGGATATCGCCTGTAAAATGTAAATTAATTTCATCCATTGGAGCAACTTGAGCATATCCTCCTCCTGTTGCTCCTCCTTTCATACCAAAAACGGGACCTAAAGATGGTTCTCTTAAAGCCAAAATAGACGTTTTACCAATTCGATTTAAACCATCCGATAAACCAATCGAAATAGTTGTTTTTCCTTCTCCTAATGGAGTGGGATTAATGGAAGTAACTAGGATTAATTTACCATTATCTCGATTTTCTAACTTTTTCATTAGCTGATTATCCACTTTTGCTTTATATTTTCCAAAAGGAATTAAGTCTTCATCCGTAATCCCAAATTTTTGTGCTACATCACTTATTCGATCTAATTTTACACTTTTTGCAATTTCAATATCATTCATATTTTTTATTTCCTTTCTTTTTATATTAAGGCTCCAACCACAATACCTAATATCGCTCCTACTAATACTTGAATTGGTGTATGTCCTAAGACTTCAACTAATTTTTCTTGCACTTCTAGGGTTGTAAGACCTGGTGTATCTAATATTTTATTTAAAATTCTGGCTTGTTTTCCCGCTGCTCTTCTAACACCTGCTGCATCATACATAACCACAAATGCCATTACCATCGATATCGCAAAAATTCCGCTATCAAAACCATATTCTTTACCAATACAGGTTGCAAGAGAACATACCACTGCAGAATGCGAACTTGGCATTCCTCCTGCCCCTACGATTCTTTTAACATCTAATCTTTTGTTTACAATCAATTCTGTCAACACCTTAAAAGTCTGTATTAAAAACCATAATATAAATGGAACATACACGCACTTGTTATGGATAATTTCATTTAAAATTTGCATAACATTTATCCTCCATCTTCGCCTTGGATGAAGTTTTCCTCCTTTATTTCATCATTTTCTTTTATTAATATAGATATTTTTTTCTCCGCTGTTTCAATCTGCTGATTACATTTTTTCGAAATTCCAATTCCTTCTTCAAATAATTTCATGGATTCTTCTAATGAAATATTTTCTCCTTTTTCCAATTGTGCTGTAATATCTTCTAATTGATTTAATAATTCTTCAAATGATTCTTCCTTTTTCACAAATTTTCCCCCTATATTTGCTTTCTTTTAATCCAACTCAACTGCTCCAGTTTTCAAATTTACTCTAAAATAATATTTAACTGTGGCAGAAGCTCTATCTTTTACTGCCACAACGTATTCACCGTTCTCATTAATATAGTCAAATACATAATCAACCGTATCATCTTTGCCCCATTCCTTTTTTACTAACTCAATTGCCTTTTGTTTTTGGTCAGTTATTGCTGGTGTAGCTGGTGCAGATGACGGATTAGATGTATTAGTACTATTTGAAATACTTACATTTTCTGCAATATTTGAAACTTCATTTTGAATAGAATTGTCTTCAAAACTTTTCTCTTCTTCGTTTGTTTCATTTTCAACTTTATTTTCTTCTGCATTTGCTGTATTGGGTGGTTCAATTTTTTCAATCTTATTTTGAATATCAAAAATCATATAAAAAGTAACTCCAATCACAATAATTGAAATAATCAAAATCCAAATTTTTAAATTGATTTTACCTTTCTTCCCTCTTTTTGCTTTACTCATCTTCTTCACTCCTCCAAAATTAAAAATTTTAAATTATTTTCGCCTTGGCTTCTCCATCTTGAAATTTTAAATCAATTTCCATATCAGTTTGCAAACTTTCTGCATACGAAATAATTTTATGGTCAATTTCAGCAATGCAATACCCTCTTGACAATGTTTTTAGCGGACTTAAAGTATCTAATTTGGTTATTTTCTTAGAAAAATCCATTTTCGTTTCTTTCATTCTTTTTTGAATAAAAGTCTCCATTTTTTGATAAAGTCTATCAATTTCTAAGTAATAATTGTTAATTTTTTGTAAAGGATTTTTATAAACAGTTGAATTCATACTTTTTTCCAATTTTAATTTCATAAGTTCTGTTTTTCTCTTCAAAGAAATCTTAAGTCTATTTTCAAGAAGATAAATAGCATTTTTTAAGTCCTCTCTATCTGCGACTACCAATTCTGCCGCCGCAGAAGGAGTTGGAGCTCTTAAATCAGCAACAAAATCAGCAATGGTGAAATCCGTTTCATGTCCCACACTAGATACAATAGGAATTTCTGAAACAAAAATAGCTCGTGCTACAATTTCTTCATTAAATGGCCACAAATCCTCTAACGAACCTCCTCCTCTTGCTAGAATAATCACATCTGCCATTTTTTTTTCATTCATCCATTGTATAGCTTCCACAATTTTTATAGCAGCACCTTCACCTTGAACTGGTATTGGTAACAAACGGATATAAACATTGGGATTTCTTCTGGTAGAAACATTAATAATATCACGAATAACTGCCCCTGTATTAGAAGTCAAAACCCCAATTATTCTAGGCATAAGCGGAATTTTCTTTTTGTGCATTTCATCAAATAAGCCCTCTTTTTGAAGTTTTTCTTTTAACTGTTCATATTTTGCATAAAGATTTCCAATTCCATCTTCCTGCATGGCTTGCACATAAATCTGATAAACACCATCTCTCTCAAACACACCAACACTTCCCAAAACGTTAAGTTTCATCCCATCTTTTGGAAGAAATGTTAAATGCGTTGTAGCATTTTTAAACATCACACATTTTATCAAAGAATTTTCATCTTTTAACGTAAAATACATATGTCCTGTATAATGATGCTTAAAATTTGAAATTTCTCCAGTCACATAAACTGTATTTAAGAATTCATCACTTGCAACTTTCTCTTTAACATATCTATTTAGTTCTGTTACAGAAATTGGCTTAATTTTCATTTAACCTTCCTTTTTATTCAAATTCTTATCTTTGACAACACTTGCTAGAATCCCATTAATAAACACTGGTGCTGATTCATCTGAATATTTCTTAGCTAGCTCGACAACTTCATTAATTGCAACTTTATAAGGCAATTGTTTATATAGCATTTCATAAATTGCAATTTTAATTAAGCTTAAATTAATTTTAGAAATACGATTTAAACTCCAATTTTCCTTTAAATTATTTTGGATCAAGCTACTAATCTCCTCTGCATTTTCGACTAAACCTTTTTGGATGTCTTTTAAATATTTTATCACTTTTTCATCTGTTATATCATTACTTTCCACAAAAATATCTACTTGTTCCAAACGCTCCTCTTTTTGCATTTCTAGTCCATATATTAATTGAAAAGCAAGTTCTCTCATTGCTGACCTTTGCATCATTTCCTCCTAAAATTTGTCGATAAAATTTTTCAAATTTTCTTTTACATCTTCTTTATTTTTTTGAATATAATTTCCCAAATAAATTCCGCCAACTACTACAATAAAAGCAACAAGCAATTTATACAATGCTGTACTTAGTAACACAATTGCGATTAATGCTCCAATAATCGCTCCCTTATATTTATCCCAGAATTCTCTAAAATTATTAGAATTATCCATCTTTTCTCTTCCTTTCTAAAAATCAATTTACTCCTCTACTTCTGTTTCTTTCGTATGTTCTATTTCTTCTGCCGCTGGTAATCCTTTAATTTTTTTGTTGGTTATATTTTTCACTTTGATATTGACTTGTTTAACTTGCAAATCTGCTGTTTTATTTAGAGCTTCTTTAATTTTTTCTTGAATTTGAGTCGACACGTCCTTTATCATCATATCTTTTGAAACTAAAGTTGTTACATAAACAATTACATTATTATCTTTATCTAAAATTGTTCGACTTGAGATTGCTTCAATGCCCTGTACATCCTTAACAACATTAGCAATTAATGTTTCCAAGCTTTCCTTCGAAATGACCAATTTCCCTGAATTATTCTCCAATGTAACACCATTTCGCCCATCATCTTGTGGCTTAGTCCCAAAAAACATACATTTCATTGCAAGTAATAAGGCAACAATCGATACTCCTAACGTAATTTTAACATCATATGTTAAAAAACCTATCATACTTATTATCGTTCTTACCTCAACAATACCTAAAGCAACCAAAATAAATGCAATTGATAAAATACTAATAATCATCGAAAATAAAATTAAAGCTAATTTTTCTAAAAATTTCATTGATTCTTCCTCCGTTTATCCTTCTATCGTTTCATTCGAATTTTCATTTGCGTTTTCTTTTTCTTTTTCTTCCAATTCTTTGTCGGTCATTTTGTGAACACCTTGTACATGTACATTAACTTCAAGTACTTTTAAATCTGTCATAGCTTCTACTGACTTTTTAATTCTAGTTTGAATTTCATAGGCCACTTCTGGAATTCTTGCACCATATTCCACAATAATATTGACATCAATTTTAGTACTTTTTTCGCCAACCTCAACTTTAATTCCTTTGCTTAAATTTTTCTTTCCACTAATGACTTCTGTAATTCCTGCAAATCCTCCTGCCATGCCATAAACACCTTCTACTTCTGATACGGCAATTCCAGCATAAGTTGCAACAACATCATTTGCAATTTTAATAGTATCATTCCCCATAACAGAAACTTCTTCATTTTCTGTTTTCTCAATTATCTCTTCATTTTCAGACATGCTCCGTTCCCCCTTACTTTTATTTTTAATAGTATATCAATATTTTTATATTTTTACAAGTATTTTTCGGTAAAATTTGCATAATTATTCTTTTTCCCAATTTCCCTTGCACTCTGCCATTACCAATTTTAGATCATTCCAAAAATCAATTTTCTTTGTATCGTCTCTCAGAAGCGCTGCTGGATGAAAGGTCGGCATATATTTAATGCCTTTTTTCTCAATCCATTTTCCTCTGCTAGAAGTAATTCCATATTGGTCACCTAAAATATTTTTTAGAGCGGTATTTCCCATTAATACAACTATTTCTGGTTTGACCAACAAAACTTGATTTCTCAAATAATCTAAACAAGCATTTGCCTCGTTTTTGAGTGGTGTTCGATTTCCCGGTGGTCTACATTTAACAATATTGGCTATGTAAATTTTATTTCGATCAATTCCAAGTCCCTTAAATGCTTGATTCATTAGTTGTCCTGCTTTTCCTACAAAAGGTACCCCCTGCTTGTCCTCGTCTGCCCCGGGACCTTCCCCGATAAACATCACTTTTGCATTTGGATCTCCATCTGCAAAAACGGTATTGGTTCGATTTTCACACAAACCACATTTGGTACATTTTTTGACATCTTCCTTTATTTGCTCTAATGTTTGATACATTTGTTTTTTCCCTTCTATTCTTATTTAATTTATAAATTTATGAATAAAATTAGCAATTCCATTGTTATTGTTGTCATCTGTTACATAAGTAGCAATCTGTTTTAGTTCTGAAATTGCATTTCCCATGGCTACTCCTTTTCCACTATTTTTAAACATTTCTAAATCACTATAATCATCTCCGAAAGAGATTGTATTTTGCTTTGAAACATTAAAATACTTTTGTATTACCTCTAATGCATTCTTCTTTGTTGCATTTTTATCATTAATCATTAATTCTTTTTTTCCTGACTTTTTTAATTGGACTTCAGAATATTTTTCCAAATTCATTCCTTCTGCATTTTTTATAGATATCATATCAACTTCATGATTTGGCAAGTGGTCAATATCTCTTTTAAAATAATCTTTATGATTAATCTTTTCATCTTCATAATTCAAATATTTGATTGGTTCCATCACTACAAAAACTTCTCTGTTACTACATTCGTTTTTTAATATTTCTATTGCATACTTAAAATCAATGCAATTACTTTGAACCAATTTCCCCTCGCAAAAAATCTTAGAACCATTATTACATGCATAGGCATCACATGGAAGTCCCTGTAAAAATTTTTGGGTCTTTATCGTTGCTCTTCCTGTAATATATGCTATATAATAACCATTTTCTTTGCATTTCCAAATTGCTTTTTGACTTTCTTCTGTTACTCTTTTGTCACCTGTAAGTAAGGTTCCATCTAAATCAAATACAATTAACCTATTGTTCATTATTTTTTTCCAACTTTCCTATACCAATTTTTCGAAAAACTCTGAGGAATATCTTACCTCAAATTTATTCGTCATTCAGCCTCCTCCTTATCTTTCCAAATACTTCTTCATGTGTCAAAAATTTCGTATCTGGGTTTTCAATTTGTTTTTCTAATTCATCAATAACTTTTTCCATATCTTCTTCACCAAACCTTTCTTCTAATTTGCTTTGCATTTCAATTTCTTCTATTAATTTTGAATATTTTCCAATAACGCTAATTCTTCAATCTCTGGATATTTATTCCTTAAATCGGATACTAGTCTTATATTTATCATAAATTATACCCCAATCAATTTATTATCATGATTTTATCATAATATCAATAGTATTTTTTCAAATAATCCATTTTTTATATTCTCTTTTGACTAATACTTCGTATACATCCCAAACTTGTTTTGGAATTTCAACTTCATATTATCAACCTCCAAAATTTACATACTAATAATCGCTGTCGCTCTTCTAAAATTTTCTCCTTCTGCTCGTGCCGAATGAATTTTATCTTGATTGCAAACACTACAAATACCACAATCAATGATGTTGGACTTTTTTAATCCTAACTCTTCCAACAAAATCTGATTAATCAAAACCGTGTCAATCATATATTTAGCTTTCCCCTCTTTGATTTCGCCAACTTCTATAAAATCCTCTAATCGATTGGTAAACCTAAAAATTTCAGCACATAAATTTTTCACATCCTCATCTACCTCAAAATGGCACTTTCGAATACTTGGACAAATGCAACAAATCACATCACTTGGATGACACTGATAATCATTTATCATTTTAACAACTGTCTTTTCTGCAATTTTTTGAAACGTTCCCTTCCATCCAGAATGCACATTTGCAATCACTTTTTTCACAGGGTCGTAAAATAAAAATAAAATACAATCTGCATTTTTGGTCGTCAAGGCAATATTTTTCTTGTCAGTAATTAATCCATCTATATCCAGCAAATTTTCACTAGGTTGCACCTCAGAAATACACTTTACGTTGCTTGTATGGGTTTGAATAGGTTTTGCAAATGTCTTTTCTTCTATTTCCAATGCTTTTGCAATTCGTGTATAACTGGATTTTTCCCATTCAGAATCTTGGCTAAAATCCAGATTTTCGCCTTTTAATGTATAACAATGCTTAATTCCATATTTTAATAATTTTTTAAATTGAATATATTGTATATTGCCATTATCTTGATAGATAATATTTTCATTTGAAACATTGAACATAACTTATATCCTTTCATTTATTATCATAATTTTATCATTTTAATGATATTTCATTCAAAACATCATTGTTACTTTTATATTGAATATAATTATATTCATTCTCTTTCATATTTGGATTAAACATGCAAATGGCTTTATATTTACAATAATCACATCCTGTTTTTTTCTGGTAATAATACGGTTTAATAGAAATATTTCCTCTTAAAATTTCAGCAGAAATTTGCTGTATCGTTTTTTGGATTGTTTTTTGCAAAGCCTCAAATTCTTCTTTGCTCGCTATGCTAGATTTTGTACTTAATGTCCCATCTTTTCCAATATAAGCTGGAACCATATCCGAATAACCCTGTTCTAGTTTATAATCCATCATTTTGACAACTTTGACATCTGCCAAAAGCAATCCTTGCATTTTAAAACTTTTTCGAATTTCCTTTTCAATTTCTGCTTCCGACAAATTTTTTTGCGCCTTCACAATATTATCCACTAATCCCAAATACAATACACCAGCTGGTTCAAATTTATCCTGGTTAGTTATCGCATCTAAATACGTAATTAACTGAATTTGCAATCCATTTATAACTTGATTTAAATCCAATCTTTTGACTTGCGATTTATAATCAATAATGCGAACATATTCCTTTTCATTTAATTTCCCCACATCCACTCTATCAATTTTTCCAACAATTTCAATCTTTTCTCCAGAATCCAACTGCAATCTAATTGGCTTATATTGACCATGATTGCCAAATTCCACTTCATGTCCAATTGGCTTAAAATCACTATATTTTAGAGAATAAATAATATAATTCATAGATTGCAAAACGACTTTCTTGAGTCTTCTCGTCATCATACGAAACTTGGCAGAGCTGGAAAAGATATAATAGCGCGATGTTTGTAAAATTTCATCAATAATCTTACCCAGAATTTTCTGAATCTCTTTTTCTTCCATACATTTTAAATCTAAGTTATTGTCGTCTATATACTCAAAAAACAAATCAATCACTTCATGCATAAATGAACCCGTGTCAATTGTTGACATTTGAAAACTATCATTTTCTTTCAATTTTAAACCATATGTCATATGAAACGAGAAAGGACATTTTCGATAATTTTCCA
>CANBLA010000010.1 GCA_947369305.1 uncultured Clostridia bacterium | reverse complement strand
AGAATTTGATTTACCAAATGAGTTTCCAGAACCAGTTTTGAAAGAAGCCAGAAAAATTTCGCAAACTTTAACGAAAGAAGATTTAAAAATCAATAACGAAAAAAACAGAATTGATTTGCGTAGCAAGGAGAATATGAATATTTTTACGATTGATGGAGAAGACGCCAAAGATTTAGATGATGCTGTTTGGGTTGGCAAAGCAGGTAATGGGAATTATTTGCTAGATGTGCATATTGCAGATGTTAGTCATTATGTGAAAAAAGGTTCCAATTTGGATCATGAAGCGATTTTTCGTGGGACAAGTGTATACATGTTTGACCGTGTTATTCCAATGTTACCAGTTGAGCTTTCTAACGGAATTTGTAGCTTAAATAGCGGGCAAGATAGATTAGCACTTTCGTGTTTAATGGAAATAGATAAAAATGGAAAAGTTGTCGCATCTGATGTATACAAGTCTGTGATTCGAGTAACAGAAAGAATGAGTTACACAGATGTGAATAAAATTTTGACCAATTCAGATGAAAAAATTTGCCAAAAATATCAAAAATATATTTCAGATTTTAAATTGATGGAAGAGTTGGCGCATGTTTTGAAAAACAGACGTAAAAAAGCAGGTTATTTGAATTTGGATATTCCAGAGAGTAAAATTATTTTGGATGAAAATGGAAAATGTGTGGATGTGAAAAAATATGAGACAACATTTGCCAATGAAATCATTGAGCAATTTATGCTGACTGCGAATGAAACAGTTGCTGAAAAATTTAATTGGATGAGCTTTCCGTTTATTTATCGTGTTCATGAGGAACCAGATTTAGATAAAGTCAAAGAACTTAACAAATTTTTGTGGAATTTTGGCTATAAAATTCATATTAATCAGGATAAGGTGCATCCAACGGAGTTTGCGAAAGTTTTGGAAGAGGTAAAAGGCAAACCAGAAGAAAAAGTAGTTTCTAATTTAATTTTGCGAACTTTAAAATTAGCAAAGTACGAAAACGAAAATCAAGGGCATTTTGGAATTGCAAGTAAGTTTTATTGCCATTTTACATCGCCAATTCGTCGTTATCCAGATTTGTTTATTCACAGAATGATTTCAGAATATTGGGAAGCAGATGAAGAATTGAGAGTACAATTTGAGGCAGATAGCGAAAAATATGCTAAGAGTTCATCTGAGTGCGAGCAGCGTGCTACAAAGGCGGAAAGAGAAGCGGAAAGCATTAAAAAAGCAGAATTCATGCAGGACAAAATTGGCGAAGAATTCGAAGCAATTATCTCTTCGATTACTCCATTTGGCATGTTTGCGGAGTTGGAAAATACGGTAGAAGGATTAATTCGTTTTGAAAATATGGGAAAGGAATATTATATTTATGACGAAGATAAAAAACAGTTAATCGGTGAACATACAAATCGCATTTTTAAAATTGGAGATAAAATAAATATTCATGTTATTGAGGCGAGTAAGGCTTTGAGAAGGATTAGCTTTGAGTTGATAGAGGAAAAGACTCTAAATGTGCTGAACGAGAGCAGACCAAAACATTCCAGAAGGAAATGATGAATGGGAATATTGCCCTATTTTACTTAACTTAAGCAATTTTGCAAAGAAAGCTATGTATTATTCACATAGCTTTCTTTGCATATTGATTTTAAAAGTTAAGATTCCGCATATAAATTTTTAATTGAGTGAAAAATTATGTCACTAATTGATTTAAAATGATTGACATCTAGAAAGAAATGTTTTATAATGAAAACAATAAAATAAGGAGTAACACGTAAGTAGATTACCCCTTTTGGTTTAACCTCATCTCTAAGAGCTAGCAGAGATGAGACTTTTTTTAGAAAGGAAAAATAAATGCAAGATTATTTTGAAAATTTAAATAAAACAATCCAACAATATTTTTCTATTTTATCAGATGAAATCCCAGCATTTTTGCTGGATTATGTGAATACAGTTGAAATGCAAAAACAAAAAGAGATTAGCGTAACCTGTGGAACTTTTTATTCAAACTTGTATTCTGATCGAATTTGGTATTCTAGCTTGGATCATAGTGTAGCTGTAGCTTTAATCGTTTGGCATTTTACAAAAAACAAAAAGCAAACATTAGCTGGACTTTTTCATGATATCGCTACTCCTGTATTCAAATATTGTATTGATTTTATGAATGGCGATTATGAAACACAAGAGTCCACAGAAGAATTGACAACGCAAATTATCATGCAATCAAAGGAAATTATGAGTTTGTTAAAAAGAGATGGTATCCAAGTAGAAGAGATTGATAATTATCATAAGTATCCCATTGCCGACAATGATGCTCCAAGACTTGCAAGTGATCGATTGGAGTATACCTTTTCAAATGGATTTGGCGTAACTCAAAAATTCTGGAATTTAGACGAAATTAAGGAAATCTACTCAAATATTCAAATTTTGCGGAAATGAGCAAGGATTGCCAGAACTAGGCTTTGTAAGTCAAGAAAAAGCAGAAAGATTTGTACATGTAGCAAGTCAGTTATCCTCTTGCTATATTGACAATCGAACCAGATTTTCCATGCAATTTTTGGCAGATGTAATGAAAAAAATGAGCGACAAAAATTTAATTACAATTCATGATTTGTATGAGTTTTCCGAAAAAGAAATCATTGAAAAAATTGAGAATTGCGAAGAAAAAAACATTGCACAATGTTTTAAAATCTGGAAAAATGCGACTCAGATAAAAGAAGGCGATATACCCCCGGGGGGTATCTATTCTGTTAGCATTGAGAAAGTGAAAATAAGGTATATCAATCCTTTAGTAAAGATTGGAGAAAAAGCGGTTAGGGTAAGTGAAATTTCGGAAAAGGCAAAAAAAGATATCGAAAAAGCTTTACATTTTAAAACGAAGAAATGTGCGTATTTGGATTTTAATTTTTCATAAAATTGATAAACGAACATAAAATGATTTGAAAGTGATATTAGGAGGAATGTAAACATGAAAATTGAGTTACAAAATCAATTAGGCTTGGCGCCAAGTCCAGTGGCTTTGGTTTCGTCTGGCGATATGGAAAAAAGCAATATTGCAACTATTGGGTGGACGGGAATTATTAATTCCGAACCAATGATTGTGTATGTTTCGATAAGACCTGCTCGTTTTTCGCATGAAATTATTACAAAAACCAAGGAATTTGTCATCAATTTGCCAGATGAAAAATTGGTAAAAATAGCGGATTTTTGTGGTACGAAGTCAGGAAGAGATGTTGACAAATTTGAAGTTTGTCATTTGACAAAAGGGAAAAGCCAAATGGTAAAAGTGCCGTATATTATGGAATGTCCGATTAATTTAGAGTGTAAAGTAGTGGATATTCAAACATTTTGTTCTCATGAAATGTTTGTAGCAGAAGTCGTTTCTACGCATTGTGATGAGGCAATTATGGGTGAAAAGCAAGAAGTTGATTTTGCTAAAGCGAATCTTTTGACTTTTGCTGGGAAAAAATATTTTGCAGGAAATCGAGAAGTAGGAACTAGAGGTTGTGGAATAAAGTAAAAAGAAATGGAGTAAAAAATGGAATTAGTCATAAATGAAGTAAAAGATAAGAAAGAATTGGAAAAAGTTTTGGAGGAAAGTATTGAGATTGCGAAGCACTATGAAGTTGCTGTGATTGTTTGTGCTTTTGATAAAGATAACAAAATTATTTTTCAAAGGAGAGGACCTGCCTGTAGAGACGAAAGGCTAAAACTGGAAACCATTGGTGGAAGAGTAAAAGAACATGAGAATTTTCGAACTGCTTTACAGCGAGAAATCGTAGAAGAAATTGGAACAGAGGCGCAAATTGAAATTCAGGAATTTATTACAGCAACCTATGCCAAATGTTTTGACGAAAGAGATAAAAAAGAACAAGCTTGGGTTTATCTTGTTTACAAAGGATGTTTGAAAAATGGAGAACCTAAAATTGCAGAGCCAGAAAAATGTCTTGGGTATGAACGATATAAAATTGGTGAAGTGGACGAAAATGAATTGAGTCGTGGCGCAAGGGAAATTTATGGGATTGTGAGTAGAAAATATCGTAATTTAAAGTAGATACCCAGACAGGGTAGGGGTATAGGAGTAAAAAATGGAAAAGAGAGAAAAGAAAAAGCCGTTTTTCTTAAGAAAATTTTTTGTAAAAGAAGACACTCAAATCAAAAAATTAAAAGAAATCAAAAAGAAAATTCGTAAAATAAAAACCTGGAAGGATTTGGATGCATTAGAGGATGAACTCCTTGCAATTGGCGTGATTGATGAACAGGCTTTAGAGAAAATTAGAAAGCTAAAAAACAAGAAAAAAAGAAAATCCGAAAAAGAAATGTTTGAAGAAAGAATTCGCTGTAATTTGGAGATTATCAACCAAACCATTGCAGTTGGAAAACAGTTCAAATTGCAAGAAAGACAGCGAAAAGACGAAGAATTAATGCAAAATAGAGAAGAAAGAACACCAGCAGGAAATAAAAGACAAAAGGATAGAGATGAAAAGGTAAGATAAGGAAAAAGAATGAAGAATATATGGTAGAAATTTTAAACAATGGATTTTGAAATAGAAAGAAGGGATGAAATGAGTGGCAAAGCGTTATATATCAGAAGTAATGTAGCAGAGTTTTTGATTTTTGAACAACAAAAAGAGGAGCAAGGAATTGAAGTCAGATTCGAAGAGGGCGATTTGTGGATGACGCAAAAAACGTTGGCAGAGTTGTATGGTACCACGAGAAATAATATAACAATGCATATACAAAATATTTTTTTAGATGGCGAGTTAGAAGAAAAAGCAGTTAGTAAGGATTTCTTACTAACTGCTTCAGATGGAAAAAATTATCATACAAAGTATTACAATTTGGATACCATTATTTCTATTGGTTACCGCGTAAATTCGGACAGAGCTATTCAATTTCGAAGGTGGGCAACTAATGTACTCAAAAAATTTGCGAAAGAAGGTTACATAATCGATAAAAAAAGAATGGAAAACGGAACTTTTTTTGACGAAGATTATTTTGAAAAAATGTTAGAAGAGATTCGAGAAATTCGTTTGAGCGAAAGAAGATTTTATCAAAAAATTACGGATATTTATGCAACTAGCATTGATTACGATAAAAAATCTCCAACCACAAAGAAATTCTTTCAAAAAGTTCAAAATAAAATGCATTATGCCGTATCACACCAAACAGCTGCCGAAATCATTTATAATAGGGCAGATAGCAATAAAAAAAATATGGGGTTGACTTGTTGGAAAAATTCGCCAGATGGAAAAATTTTGCTATCAGATGTAAAAGTGGCTAAAAACTATTTGACTGAGGAGGAATTGGAACAATTAGAATTGATTGTTTCAGCATTTTTAGATTTGGCAGAAGCCAGGGCAAAACGAAATATTCCTATGACAATGGAAGATTGGGCAAATCGAATTGATAAATATTTGCTAGCAGATGATCGAGATGTTTTGAAAGATGCTGGCGCAATATCGCGTGAAATAGCAGAAGAAAAGGCGAGTTTGGAATATGAAAAATACCGCGTTGTGCAAGATCAGTTGTATCGATCGGATTTTGATAAATTGTTAGAAAGTTGTGAAGAATATGAAGGTTAAACAAATAGAAGAAATGAAAAAAAATGAAGAATATATCGTACAAATCATCGACAACGGCTTTCAAGGCGAAGGCATTGCCAAGGTGAATGGACAAGTTGTTTTAGTGCCAAGTACGATCAAAGGTGAAAAAGTTAAAATTAAGATTTTAAAAGTGACAACCAAAATTGCATATGCCAAAGCATTGGAGATTTTGGAAAAATCTGAACATCGAATGGAAACTAATTGTGAAACCTATTCCCAATGTGGCGGTTGCAATTTGAGACATATGGACTATGCTTATACCATAGAACTCAAAAAAAATACTGTAGAAACTACACTAAAAAAGGCACTTGGCAGAGAAATAAAAGTGGACGAAACCATTCCCATGGATGACCCTTTTTATTATCGAAATAAATTGATATACCCCCTGGGGGTATCTGAAAATGGTGAACTTACGATGGGTGTTTTTGCGGAAAAAAGCCATCGCATTATTCCGACAAGAGAATGTAAAATTCAAAATCAATTGGCACAAAAAATTGCCAAAGATATTTTTGAATTTGCTAAGCAAAATGGAATTACTGGCTATAATGAAAAAACGCAGACTGGTATTTTGCGCCATATTGTTATTCGTGTAGGGCAAAAAACGAAGGAAGTAATGGTAACGGTGGTTGTAAATACGTTGGATTTGCCGAAAGAGAAAGAATTGATTTGCTTTTTGACGGAGCGTTACAGCGAAATAAAAACGATTGTGAAAAATATAAATGTGCGAAATACGAATGTCATTTTGGGAGAAAAAAATGAGGTTTTGTTTGGGGATGGCTATATTACAGATGTGTTGCTGGGGAAGAAGTTTCGTATTTCGAATTTGTCATTTTATCAAGTAAATCCAATTCAAACGGAAAAATTATATAGCAAGGCAATTGAATATGCGAATCTTACAGGTCATGAAACTGTATTTGATTTATATTGTGGAATTGGAACAATTGGAATTTGTAGTTCAGATAAAGTTGGAAAACTCGTAGGAATTGAAACAATTCCAGAGGCGATTAACGATGCCAAAGAAAATGCGGTTTTAAATGGTGTGAAAAATGCGGAATTTTGGGTTGGTGATGTAGAAAAGAAATTGCCAGAATTGGTTGGAAAGAAACAACTAGAAGCTGATGTTGTTTTTGTGGATCCACCACGTAAAGGTTGCGAGAAAACGGCTTTGGAAACTTTGCTGGAAATTCAGCCAAAACGTATTGTGTATGTGAGTTGTAATCCAGCAACTTTGGGAAGAGATTTGAAGGTTTTAGAGGAGAAGTATGGGGTGGAAAAATTGGCTGTGTGTGATATGTTTGCGTGGACAGGACATGTGGAATGTGTAGCAGTGCTACAACTAAAGCAAGACAGGTAATACTTGATTTTGATATGCTTTCAGAGATTATAACTTTTGAAGAAAAAGGCAGATTTGGGAAAGAAAAACATCAAAATTTGGGTGTGAAAGTTAAAGTGGTTGCTTAAGTGGTAAGTGGAAACACATAAATTGATTTTTGAAAATTAAAGCAAAGTGTTTGAAATACTGGAAAATTTGAAATTGTATCTACGATAAGTATAACAGGTATAGGTTGTGTTGATTAGTAGACATAAGAAAAAGTTAGTTATTTCAAGTATTAAAGAGAATTTATTAAAATGAGTTATAGAGAATCTTTATAAAATAGGTGTCAGTAGATATGTGCTGATGTCTATTTTTTTGTCCTATACATTTGCAGACAAATTCTAATCTCCAATAAAAATAATATCAAGAGTAAAATGAACTCGTTATCACTCACTCTTGACATTATTTCTATTGGAGATTTTGTGACAATTAAGCAAATGTAAGGATAAATATGTTTTGTAAATATTGGCAAAGCACTATGAAAAAATTTTAATTTGTGATATAAATTAAAAATAAAGAGTTAGAGTAAAAAAATAAAGTATTTAAATTTGTTAGAAGTAATCTGACAAATTAAGGAGTAAGAGTATGAAAGTTATAACTATAAAACAACCTTGGGCAACATTGATTGCAAAAGGATATAAAGAATATGAATTTAGAACTTGGAAAACAAAATATAGAGGAGACATTCTAATACATGCAGGTAAAGGAATAGACAAGAAAGCAATGAATAGATTTGAAAATCTTAATTTAGAGTATCCAAATGGCTGTATAATAGCAAAGGCAAAAATAACAGATTGTATTTATGTAGACAATAAATTTGTAAACGAGATAGTGCCTAAGAATCCAGAAGTATATAAGGGATTAATAAATAAAGATAATTGGGATGGATATGGATTTAAAATAGAAGATGTAGAAGAAATAGAACCAATACAAATAAATGGAAAATTAAGTTTATGGGATTATAATTATAAAATATGATAAAGAGGTAGAAAATGTTATGAGTAAAGAAATTGAAAGAAAATACTTAATAAAGCAAATGCCGAATTTAAAGAATATAAAACCGATTAGATATGAAAGATACTATATAAATGATAATATTGATAATCAAATAAGAGTTCAAAAGAAAGCTGACAAGTTTATAATAGAGACTAAAACAAAAATTAGTGATATAGAGTATAAAAAAGAAAAACAAGAAATAACAGAACAAGAATTTTTAAAACTAATTAAAGACTGCAAAAAACTAATTATAAGAGATAGTTATTTGATAAATGAAAAACCTAATATAACGATAAAGATATATCATGGAATATATAAAGGATTAATAAGAGCAGAAGTAGAGTTTAATAACGAATATGAGTATAGTAATTTTAAAATTCCAGAATGGTTTGGAAAAGATATTACTAATACAGAGTTAGGAATGGATGCTAGGTTGATAAAACTAGATAGGGGAGATTTTTTAGAAATATTAAGAAAGGAAGAAGAAAATGAAGATAGTAAAATCTAATGATGCACAAATAATAAAAAATAGTGATACAAGTAAATTGTTAGAATATTCAATGAATTTAAATGATAAAGATATTGATTTTTGTATAAATACAATTAATGGAAGGTATCCAGAAAAAGGATATTGTACTAATGAAAAATGTAAAGAAATATGTTATATATTAGATGGAAAGGGAACTCTTAACAAAAAAGATGAAAGTATAAATTTTGAGCAAGGAGATGTAATTCTAATAGATAAAAAAGAAATTTACTATTGGAATGGTAAGTGTAAGATAATTATGATTTGTACACCAGCTTGGTATAAAGAGCAATGTAAATTATTAGAATCGTAAGAAAGGAATAGGTGTTATATGGAATATTCTTTTAGAAATTGCACATTAGATGATTTTGACTTTTTATTTAAATTAAAGAAAGAAAACTTTAAATGGTATGTTGATAAAATTTGGGGTTGGAATGATGAAGATCAAAAACAAAGACTAAAACAAGATTTAGAAGAGCATTTAGCTCATAAGCGAATTATTTTAATAGATAATAAATTAGCAGGAGTATATGTAATACATACAACAGAAAATGGAGATTTATTTATCAATGAAATAAGTATATTAAAGGAATATCGAAATAAAGGAATTGGAACAAAAATATTAGAAGAACAATTAAAAGAAAATCAGTCAAAAGGAATGAGAACAATTTTACAAGTCTTTAAAGATAATCCAGCTAAAGGCTTATATGAAAGATTAGGTTTTAAAGTATATGGAGAAACAGAAACACATTATCAAATGGAAAATACAAAAAATGAATTTTTATATAAGCAAGAAAGTGATATAGATAAAAATCAATTGGTAAAATTATTTAAGTCTGTTGGATGGAAAACAGCAGAATATCCAAATAGATTATATAATGCTATAAAAATAGTGAATATGTAATGACAGTATGGAATGGCGAAAATTTAATAGGATTAATATCTGCAATTACAGATGGCTATATAAATGTTTTTATTACATATTTACTTGTAAATCCAGAGTATCAAAAAATGGGATTAGGAAAAATAATGATGAATGACTTTGTGAAAAAATTTGAAGGATTTGGAAGAAGAATTTTGACAACAGAATTAGACAAAGAAGAATATTATAAAAAGTTTGGATTTAATATAGATGGAATTGCTATGTTTAATAAAGATTGGAAAGAAGATATAGAAGGATAGAAATGATAGTAGATGAAATAATAGAGTATTGTCAAAAAAAGAATAAAGCATATATTGATTATCCGTTTGGAGATATTCCTATATGCTTTAAAGTAAATAATAAAATATTTGCAGAACTGTATCCACTAGAGAACGATTATAAAATAACATTAAAATGTGATCCTTTATTAGCGGAATTATATAGAAAACAGTATGAAGGGATAGTAATAAAAAGTTTTTCTAAAAAGATGCAAAAGCAACTATTAGAAAACTAAATAGAAGAATAGAAAGAGGAATGTATATGTTAGCAAATAAATTAAATATAGGTGATACAATAGGGATTATATCTCCATCAGCACCAATAACAGAAGATTTAAAAGAACAATTTAACAAAGGATTACAAGTGTTTGAAAATATGGGATTTAAAGTTAAACTAAGTAAAAATATATACGCAAATATACTAGGTTATTCAGCTACAGTAAGTGAAAAAGTAGAAGATATAAATGAAATGTTTGTGAACACAGAAGTAAAAGCAATAATATGTTCACAAGGTGGACAAAATTCTAATGCTATTCTTCCATATATAGATTATGAAGTAATAAAAAATAATCCTAAAATAATAATGGGAATTAGCGATTCGACAGCTATATTAAATGCTATTTATACAAAAACAGGAATTATAACATATCACCAAAATGATGTTATTTGGGGATTAGGCAGAGAAGTATCAGAAAAAGAAGTTAATGATTTTAAGTTAAGGCTAGTAGATGGGAAAAATGGCAAAGTAGAACATTTTACAAAATGGAGATGTTTAAGAGATGGAATAATAGAAGGTATTTTAGTTGGTGGTAACTTATCAACTCTTGTTAAATTATTGGAAACAGAATACTGCCCAGAGTTTAACAATAAGATACTATTTTTAGAAGATTATGCAGATGAATCTCCATTAGATGAAATAGATAGCAAAATAAATATACTAAAACAACACAAAGTATTTGAAAAAATAAAAGGTTTATGGATAGGATATTATGAAAAAGATACAGAAACAGCAAAGTTTGAAGATGTTATAATGAACAACTTAAAAGAATATACATTTCCAATTTTGAAATGTAATGATTTTGGACATAACTGTGAAAATGTAGTTATTCCAATTGGTGCAAAAGTAAAATTAGATGCTGCAAATTGTAAAGTTGAAATTTTAGAAAAAATATTGAACTAAAAAACAAGTAAGATTAAATCTAATTCTTATTATATGCACTTTTGGGATAATAGAAATATTATAGTAGCATTTAAAGACAAAATATTTGAGATAGACTATGATGACAAAGGTACTTGGAAAAATGCAATAGATTATGGAATTAGTATAGGAATACCAAAAGAACAATTAGATTTTTCTATAGAATAAATTTATAAAGGAGAAATTAAAATGAATGAAGATGAGAAATTTATTGATATGGCAATAGAATTAAGTAAAAAAGCATTTTATCCTTATGGTGCAATAATTGTAAAGAATGGAGAAATTATTGGTAGAAGTGATATAGATGTTCCAGTATCAAAAAGTGGATTTTCTCATGCAGAATTAAGAGCAATAGAAAATGCTATGGAACATTTAGGAGGACATTTATGTGCTGAGGAAGGTAAAGGATGTATAATCTATTCTTCTTGTGAACCTTGTGCAATGTGTATGGAGGCAATTCTTTATACTGGAATAGAAAAATTAGTGTATGCAGCAACATTAGATGATTCAAAAGAGTGTGTAAATGAAATATTAGCAAAAGCTGAAGATGTAGCAAAAGCTTGTACAAATAGAAAAATCGGAATTGTTAAAGAATTACATAGAAATAAGACTGTAGAAGTATTAAAGAATGCAAATATTTCTAAAAGTTAGGGGTATTAAGGTAAAATACAAATATAAAATATGATGAAGGAAAGTTGATATGGGAAAAAGTACTTTAAAGCAACATACTCAAAATAAAAAAGTTTTAATTACGCCATTTAATAAATATCTTGGTAGATATGTTACATTTAAGAAATGGCAATCTAGATTGCCAAACTTATTATGGCTAGCATTGATTATAAAACAATATGGACATATAAAAGGTTTAGAAAAATGTTATAGAATAATTGAATTTATGCAAAAAAGTGATATAAAAGTAAAAGATTTATATATTACTACTATTTTAAATTTAAATGATAATCAAAAGAGTAATCTTTTTGATTATATTAATTATATATGCAAAGATAAAATTCTAGATGCTTTATGTTTAGTAATTGATGATAAAATTTTTAGAAAAAAATTTTATCAAATAAATAGAGTAAGCGAAAGTAGAATTAAAGAATTAGAAGATTTAGTTACAGAATGTTATTCGAAATTTTCACATTTAGGATGCGATATTAGGTTTTTTTATGCATACCATCAAGTATATATTGGAAAACTGAAATTAATGAAAGATAGCTTAACATTAACGGGAACTTTTCAAGAGTATTATAAATTGGAACATAGTGAACCAATAATGGATTTATATAGAAGTGATATAAGATCCTTGGAACTTTCTTTTTCTATGATATCTGAAGAAAACCAAGAATATTCAATTAGTTTTTGGGAAAAGGTTGGAAGTTTTTCAGAGTGTGAATTATATTTATTAAATTATCCAGAAGGAGATAAAATAAATATGGAAAATTTTTATAACGATGTTGAACAGCAGTTACACAATTTAATTGCTAATAATTTTAAAAATAAAAATGAAGATAAATTTATTGTTATAAGTGGATTATTCACATATGCTGTTAAAATTTTACGAGATGTATGTAAGAATAATCTTCATAATTCAATTTCTTCTAGAGTATTGTTAAGAACTATAATTGATACATATATAAACATTAAATACTTATTATATATTGAAGAAAATAAACCCAATGTATGGTATGAATTTCAAGAATATGGATTGAGCAAATATAAATTAATTTATAAAAAGGTTATAGAAAAATATGAAATTAATGACAAAAGTCATTTGACACCAAAGATATTGGAAGCTATTGTGAATGATAATTTTGATGAGGAAACAATGGATATTGATTTAGGATATTTTGATAAAACAAATATTATAAAAAAGTTTGAAGATGTTGAAGAAAAAGAACTTTATGATACAATATATGATTATGACATTTCATATTCGCATGCTCATTGGGGAGCTGTAAGAGAAAGTAGTTTATTAAAATGTGATAATACTTTACATCAACTTCATATTGTGAGTGATGAATATGGACAACAAGCATCTAAAAGTACAGAATATGATTATGTAATGATATTTGCAGGAATGATGAGAGTAATATCTAGTCAATATGTTGGAATATCTAATGAATTTTTTGATAAATATGAGGTAAAACAATGAAAGAAATAACTAAGGAATATATTATATTAATAGAAGAACTAAAACAAAAAGTATTGGAAAATGATATAATAGAAATAATGATATAATAGAAATATTGAATGTATTTGATAAAATAAAACTATTTTGGAATAAACATAAATTATTTGTTATTAATGAATTATCGAATAAAAAATATGAAAGTGCGATTATTGGATGCATGACATATCCTCATTTTAGCGAAAAGCACTATTTTTTACCGTTAGCAAATAATGAATTACTTATAATTGACGAACCTATATCAAAGATGGATGAAATAATAAGAGTGACAAGTATTAATAATTCAAAGAAGATGCTAGAAATTTTGAAAAGAACAGTAGAGGTATTCATAAAAAATAAAGACATTATCATAAATAATAATATTGTCATAGTGCCATTAAAACTATATTATGGGTTAGATTCAAATACTTTACGACCACAAGCAGATAAACTTGTATACTCAGCGTTAAGTTATATGTTTAGTAAAAAAATTGAAAATGAAAACGATATTGAAAGTTTATCTATAGAATACAATAGTTTTGAAAAAATTGATGATTTTATTGAACAAAATAAAAGGGATGTCTTATTTTTAGGGACAGATTTAGTAGAACTACCAGTTAGCAAAAGAATAGAACAATATTATAAAAACTCTGGATTAGATTTTAATAAAATTGTTAATATACAATCGCCAATATATTTAATTATAACATCAATATATGGCTATTCAGCTCAAATAATTGATATAATAAATATTTGTGAAAATACAAATAGCGATTTATATTTATTCATAGAAATTCCAATATTTTATTTTAATATATTGTTAGAAAATATATTTATAAGTGATAGTGAGATGTATGATAAATATATAAAGACTTTAATAGGATATTATTTAGAAAAATATTTAAAGTATAATAATTATGGTGATTTAACATTAGAGCAATTTTGCTATAAATATAAATCTAACAATCTAATTGAATTAGTATTTAAAGATTTTATTAATAATAGATGTTCTAAAAGTTCTACTGATATGCAATCAATTAAAAAATTTATTGAGAATAGAGTAGTGAAATTTTTAGGTACATAATGTGAATGGGATATGTTATACTCATAAAAATTAAAAAATAAAGTAGAGAAAAATTATATTAGAGGAAGTGATATGATGAAACTTGAAGAATATAAATCAGGTGAATACATAAAAATGAATGATTACAAAGCATTTATTCCAAGCAAAATAAACTATAACTGGGGATGGGATGACACAAAATTGGACAAGCTATTAGCAGAAGCAAATAGGCAAATTGGAGAACTAAATGCTTATTCATTATTAATACCAAATGTAGATTTATACATTAAAATGCATGTGAAGATTGAAGCTAATAAATCAAGTAGAATTGAAGGAACAAGAACAACTGTAGAAGAAGATTTACTAGATGTAACTGATGTTAATCCAGAAAAAAGAGATGACTGGGAAGAAGTACAAAATTATGTGAAAGCCATAAACTATGGAGTAGAGAGAATAAAAGAAGGATTCCCAGTATGTGCTAGATTAATAAGAGAAATCCATAAAATACTAATGCAAGGAGTTCGTGGGGAACACAAAACGCCAGGAGAATTTAGAACATCACAGAACTGGATTGGAGGAAGTATGCCAAGTACAGCAGTATATGTCCCACCACCACATACAGAAGTTGCAGAATGTTTAACAGATTTTGAGAAATTTATAAACAATGAAGAAATAGATACACCAGACTTAATAAAAATTGCAATTTTACATTATCAATTTGAATCAATACATCCATTTTTAGATGGAAATGGAAGAATTGGAAGATTACTCATTCCATTATACATTCAAAGTAAAGGAATGCTTGATAAGTCATGTCTATACATTTCAGACTATATTGAAAGAAATAAAGATACATATTATGATATGCTAACAAGAGTAAGAACTCATAATGATATGATTAGCTGGATTAAATTCTTTTTAGAAGCAGTTATTGAAACATCAAAAACAGCAAAGGAAAAATTTAGAAAAGTAGTTGAATTAACAATGAAAATGGATAAACTTTTAATTGATTTGCCGATTAAAGCAGAAAATGCAAAGAAAGTAATTGATGCCTTGTATAATGAACCAATAATTAATAGAAAAAAACTAATGGAAATAACTGACATAAAAGCATCAACATTAAAAGATATAGTAAATGTTTTATTAGAAAATAATATAATAGTAGAAACAACTGGATATAGTAGAAATCAAGTATTTGCTTTTCAAAATTATATAGATTTATTTTTAAAATAAAATTTACAAGACGAAAAAGATGAAAAAATTGGCTTATAAAAATCTATAGGACGAAAAATTAAAAAAATTCGTCCTATAAAAATCCATAAGACGAAAAAATTAAAAAATTCGTCCTATGGATTTTTGACATTTTAACGAAAATAAAAAAACGAAAAAATTTCTACAGTAAATGAATTTTTAAAAAGTGAACTTGGGTGAACTAAAATAGGAACTGAAGGCAGGAAAGCGGTATTAACATATCGCTTGTACACATTGAAGAACAAGCCTTCAAGAGTTAATAAAAGAACAAAAATTTTAAGCAAATATGATGTAAAAATTCACCGAGTGAACTGGCTCAAACCCGCTATTCTTCGTTAAAATTGAAAATGGTGAACTAAAAACTTAAAAAAGTTCACCGAGTGTACTTGAATTTTGCTAAAATATTAATGATTAGTAGACTCAGTGAACTGAAAATTACAAACATAAAAAGCAAGTACACCAAGTGAACTAGACTTTAGATAAGAATAAGTAACAAGTACACCAAGTGAACTAAAAAATATAAAAGTAAAAAATAAATTTTCAAAATTTTTTATACAAGTTCACTTAGTGTACTTATTTAAAAATCAACACTTTAATAGCTAAAATAGAAAAAAGGGAAAAAAACGGGAATTGAACTTTATAGAACACCATAATATAATCGTATTATCAAAAAATGTAAAACAATCAAGTCAGTCGAAGCTAGTACGGCTGGCTTTTTCTGTTGCCTTTTTTGAAATTTAAATCATTCAAGGAGGAGAATTTTTATGTTATATGAAATCAAATTTGATAATACGAAAAACATCAAACTAAATGAAAATATCTTTAATTGCAGTATAAAAATAGCAATACTAAACAAAACATTTAATGCAGGACTAATTAAAGAAAACAGATATTTAGAATTAAAGCAAAATATTTTACAAGAATATAATTTAACTCATATAGGTATTTGAAAAATTTAACTTTTGATGTATAATAAGCACATAAAGATTCTCTAAACTTGAGAAAGAGAGGTTAATTTTGAAAGTACAAGTTATAGAGAAGAAAAAAGGTCGAATTAATAGAACAACAGGAGAAGAAATAAAAGGAAACTTAAGAGTATGTGCTTATGCAAGAGTAAGTACAGAAAAAGAGGAACAAATAAACAGTTACAATTCTCAACTAAAGTATTATGAAGAAAAAATAAAAAGCAATAGCGATTGGAAATATGTTGGCATTTATGCAGATGAAGGAATAACAGGAACACTAGACTATAAAAGAGATGGCTTTATGAAAATGATGCAAGATGCTACAAATAACAAATTTGATATGATAATCACAAAATCAATATCAAGGTTTGGAAGAAACACAGTTGATACCTTAAAATATGTAAGAGGGTTAAAAGAAAAAGGAATTGCTATTTACTTTGAAGAAGAAAGAATAAATACTTTAGAAATATCAGGAGAAATCATGCTAACAGTATTAAGTGCAATGGCACAGCAAGAAAGCGAAAATATATCTTCTCATGTAAAATTGGGATTACAAATGAAACAAAAAAGAGGAGAATTAATTGGATATAACGGTTGTTTAGGATATGTATATGATAAGGACACAAAGGAAATATCAATAAATTATGAAGAAGCAGAAATAGTAAGATATATATTTGAAAGATATTGTCAAGGAGTAGGTTGCACAACGATTGCCAAAGAACTAACAAATATGAAATACAAAACTCCAACAGGCAAGAAAAAATGGCACGAATCAACAATAAGAGGAATACTTAAAAACGAAAAATACAAAGGAGATGTCTTACAAGGAAAAACCTATACAACAGATCCAATCTCACATAGAAGAGTAGTAAATATGGGAGAAGAAAATCAATATTACATACAAGAACATCATGAGCCTATTATTTCTGAAAGAATGTTTAAGCAAGCACAAGAAATTTTACAAAAACGAGATCGGAAGAGCGTCGTGTAGGGAAAGAGTGTCTTTTTTTTTGTTTTTG
>CANBLA010000009.1 GCA_947369305.1 uncultured Clostridia bacterium | reverse complement strand
GAATTTGAAAAATTAAAAAGTAAGATTGCGAGAAAATCGGTTGTCAATATTGTTTTTTATACTCTAGGGGCAAGTTTTCTATTGGGGATATTGGTAGATGGAATTTATAATGACCAAATTGCTAATCGTCTATTTAACATGAATCCAGATTTCTATTATTGGTGTGTAAGAAACAAAACGTTATTTATGGCAATTATATATCTAATGATTTTTTCTTTAAGCGCTTTTTTGGTTATCCGAACGTCAAATAATAAGCTTATAGAAATTATTTCTGCGATGGATCAAGTTTTAAAAGAACCTGAAAAAGATGTCAAACTTTCGGATGATTTAGTCATTTTGAAAGATAGATTAAATAATATTCGCGTAGATTTAATTGCTAATCAAACCAAAGCCAAAGAAGCTGAGACGAAGAAGAATGATTTAATTATGTACATGGCACATGATTTAAAAACACCACTAACCTCTGTAATTGGCTATTTAAGTTTGTTGACAGAAGAAACTCAAATATCGAAGAATTTGCAAACGAAATACCTAAAAACTGCATTAAGCAAGGCGTTACGCTTAGAAGAATTGACCAATCAATTTTTTGATATTACCAGATATCATCTGCAAGATATTCCAATTACAAAGCAGAAATTGGATTTGGTATTTTTACTAGATCAATTAGTAGAGGAAGCATATCCAATGTTACAAGATAAAAGATTAGAATGTGTAATAGATAAACCCAAATCGCTTGAATTTCAAGGTGATGGAGATAAGCTAGCCAGAGCTTTTGGAAATTTGCTAAAAAATGCAGTAAGTTATAGTTATGAAAATACTATGATTAAAATTGAAATAACAGAAGAAAAAGAGAAAATAAAAATTGGATTTAAAAATAAAGGAGATAAGATTCCAGCTTATAAATTAGACAAATTATTTGATAAATTTTATCGTTTGGACGAATCGAGAACATCTAGTACCGGTGGTGCAGGCTTGGGATTAGCGATTACGAAGGAGATTGTGGAACTGCATGGAGGAGAAATTTTTGTGAAAAATGAGGAGGAGTGGATTGAGTTTTGGGTAGAGTTTGGGAAAAGTTGACATTTTATGTAAAACATGTTATAATTAAGATATAATAGGAAATACACACTACCAAAGAAAAGGAGGGATGAATATGAATAACAAAAAAATAGCAAAAATAATGGTATGGCTTTTAGTAGTTTGTTTACTTGTATTTTTAGGTTTAACTACTAGAAAAATGCTAATATTAAATGGTCTAGCAAAAAAAGTACAGCCCTATATAGAAAGTAACAATTATTATGAAAAAATCGTTAATAATTCAGTTTCAAGCACGACGCTTACAGAATATTATTGCAAGGGAGACAAAGCTGTATTATCACTAAATACCACCATAAAAGCAACCGGAGAAACCAGAAAATTAATCAACTATTATGAAGGTGAAAAAACAAATACATATATGGAAACTGGGGAAAATAAAATAGCATTATTAGATACATTGGGTGTGCCAAGCAAAATCATGATTATTGGTATTGATTTTAATGATAATTTATGGCATTTATTCCAAATGGCAGCCACAAGTTCAATAAAATCAGCGGAATGGAAAGGGAAAGAATGTTATTTTATTAATGGAGATTGGATGCAAGAAACGTATATTGAAAAAGAAACAGGTTTAATGTTGAAAAGGACAGATGGAAGTGTAACCATGGAAAATGGTGATACATCTGATATTGTTGTGGAATTTGAATATGAGTTTGGAAATGTTACAGATGGAAATTTAATAGAGCCAAATAGGGAAGAATATGAGATTCAGAAAAATTAAAATATTATGTCAAAAAGAGCATATAATTACTTGATAATTATATGCTTTTGTGTTATTTTATAATAGACGAAAAGAAAGGAGAAATGATGATTAAGGTAAACAATTTAACGAAAAAGTTTATGAAGTACAAAAATAAAAAAGAGAAAGAAGAATTTTATGCAGATAACAAAATCACCTTTCAAGCCAACGATGGGGAAATTCTTGGCATTTTAGGTCCAAATGGAGCAGGAAAAACGACTCTTTTGCGTATGCTTGCAGGGATTTTGGAACCAACCGAAGGGAGTCTTGAGTTTGATAACTTAAACTACCAAAACAATGAAATTGAAATCAAGCAAAATATAGCCTATTTATCTGGAAATACAAAGCTATATGATACCTTGTCCACTTATGAATTGTTGAAAATGTGTAGTGATATTTATAGTGTACCAGAGGAACAGGCAGAAAATAGAATTAAAAAACTATCGCAAATTTTGAATTTAGAGACTTTTTTGTATAATAAAATTGCTAATTTATCAACTGGTCAGACACAAAGAGTGAATCTTGCAAGATGTTTAATTCATGAGCCCCAATATTACATTTTAGATGAAGCAACAACGGGTTTAGATATTATTTCAAGTCAAATTATATTAGATTTCATTAAACAAGAAAGAGATAAAGGAAAAACAATTTTATATTCGACCCATTATATGGAAGAAGCAGAAAATATTTGCGATAAAGTAATTATGATGAATAAAGGAACAGTTATCCATGCGGGAACTCCAGAACAAATAAAAAAAGATACACGGAACAACGAACTTAAGAGATGCATTTTTTACTATGATTGGAGGTGTCTCTAATGAAGAATAATTGGAGAAATATTTTGAAAAAAGAATTAAAAGAAGTATTTCGAGATAAAAAGTCTTTAGGAATGATGTTGGTAATTCCGATTTTTATTCCCTTAGTAGTATTGGGAATGTCAGCTTTGTTTAATGCACAAGCTAATAAAGATGTGAAAGAATATAATCAAATTGGATTTGCTTATGAAATGACAGAGGAAGAAAAAAGTCTTGCAAAAGAAATGAAGATTGAAATAGTAAAGGCTTCAGAAGAATCTTTGAAGGAGCAATATGAAAAAAATGAAATTAATTTATATATTACCAAGCAGGACAATGAATACATAATTAATACAAATGGTTCAGGAAATAGTAGTTATGCCAAAAGTTTAATAAAAACTTATTTTGAGACATATAAACAGTATTTACAACAAAACTATTTACAAGAAAATCAAATGAATCCAAGTGATGTTTTGGAAATTATTAAAGTAGAAGAAAATGTGTTAAAAAAAGATGAAAATTATTTTGGAAATTATGTAAAAAATTATGCCTTTTTATTTATTATAATGGCTATTACAGTTTCAGCGACTTATCCATCAACAGATACGACAGCAGGAGAAAAAGAAAGAGGAACGTTGGAAACCTTATTAACTTTCCCAATAAAAAGTAAAGATATTATTTTAGGGAAATTTTTATGTGTATCAATTTCATCCATAATTACAGGAATGATTAGTCTGATTTTAGCCATTATTTCGCTTATGTTGGCACAAAATATGTTTTCGATTTATGAAGAAGTAAGTATTTTATATAATGTGCCAAGTATTGTGGTTGCTGTATTAATTATTTTTGCTTATTCAATTTTTATTAGTGGTTTATGTATTTCAATTGCAAGTACTTCAAAAACCTTTAAAGAAGCGCAAAGTGCTTTAACACCATTAACATTCATCTCATTTTTTCCGGGTATGATTGCATTTATGATAGAAGTTTCAGCAACACCATTATTATCAATTGTACCATTTTTGAATTACACCATTATATTTACAGATATTACAAAAGGAAAAATAGATTACTTAAATGTAGCATTAATGTTTGCATCAACAATTGTGTATATTAGTTTGGTATTGAAGGTTATTATCAAGCAATATAAGTCAGAGAAAATATTGTTTTCAAAATAAGATGTATTAAAAAATTGCCTTAGGGCAATTTTTTTTTAATAAAAGTATTGACTTTTTTGAAAAATCTGTATATACTGTATATATACAGATGAGTAAAGGAGAAAACATGTATTTGATTATCAGTAATTCAAGCAATAGTCCAATATATGAGCAAATTAAGGAGCAAATCAAAAATAAAATTGTTTCAAATGAATTGAAAACTGGAGAAGCCTTACCTTCGATTCGAAGTTTGGCAAAAGATTTAAGGATTAGTGTGATTACTACCAAAAATGCTTATGAAGAACTCGAACGAGAAGGATATGTTGAAACGATTCCCGGAAAAGGGACATATGTTGCTAATAAAAATGTGGAACTCATTCGAGAAGAGCAGTTGCAGAAAATAGAAAATTTAATGGATACAGCAGTTTCAATTGCCAAACTTAGCCGTATTTCGAAAGAAGATTTGCAAAATATGTTGGATATTTTATATGGAGAGGAGAATTAGAATGGAAAATGTGTTAGAAATCAAGGATTTATGCAAAAAATATGATGGATTTGAACTCAAAAATATAAATTTAGATCTTCCAAAAGGAATGATTATGGGTTTAATTGGAGAAAACGGTGCAGGTAAAACAACAACCCTAAAAGCCATTTTAAATATTGTAAAAAAAGATGCTGGAGAAATTACGGTGTTTGGTTTGGATCATGTAAAGCATGAAAGACAAGTCAAAGAAGAAATTGGTGTTGTATTGGAAGATAGTTTTTTGTCAGATTATTTGAATCCGGTGGATATTCATGAGATTATGAAAAATATGTATCAAAATTGGGATAAAGATTTGTATTTTCAGTACATAGAAACTTTTAAATTACCAAGAAATAAAATGGTAAAAGAGTATTCAAGTGGGATGAAAATGAAAATAAAAATTGCAGTAGCACTTTCGCATCATCCGAAATTTTTGATTTTGGATGAACCAACTTCAGGGTTAGATCCTGTTGCCAGAAGTGAAATTTTAGATGTTTTTCAAGATTTTATACAAGATGAAGAACATTCGATTTTGATTTCAAGCCATATTACTTCTGATTTGGAGCATATTGCGGACTATATTACGTTTATTAGCCAGGGAGAAATCATATTTTCTAAAACGCGAGATGAGTTATTAGAAAAATATGGAATTGTGAAATGTTCGGAGGAAGATTTTAAAAAGATAGATAAAAAACATTATGTGAAATATAAGAAAAATCGTTATGAATATGATATTTTAGTGGAAGATAAATTTGCGTTTCAGAACAAATATAATGTGTCAATTATAGATAAACCTAGCATAGATGAGATTATGTTGATTCAAACAAAGGGGGAGAAGTAAATGAATATTTTAAAAGGATTAATTATGAAGGATTTGAGAAATATCAAAACATATAAATCAACGATTTTATTTTTCATTGTTATATTTTTTATGGCTGGTTTTTTAGATAATGTAGAAGTTTCATTTATTCCGATTGTGTTTACAGTAATGTTTGGAATGATGGCAACCTCTAGTTTTAGTTATGATAACCTAGCAAATTCGGATCGCTATGTTTTGACATTTCCTGTGACGCGAAAAGATATGGTAAAAGCTAGATATTGTTATGTTCTTTTATTGACGATTATTGGTGCTATCGTGGGAAACATTTCGGCTATTGTTTTTCAATGGATTAAAATGGGAAATATGGAGCAACTCTTTGCTTGTTTATTATCAACGGTGGGAAGCTTTTTTGGGATAATGGTTTTACAGATGTTTCAAATACCGATTATGTATAAATTTGGCGCAGAAAAAGGCAGATTAATTCAAATGATCATGGTTATTTTTGTAACATTTGTAATTTCGGCTGCGACAGCATTTTTTATGAAAGTTTCGCCATTTTCATTAGAGGAGCTTGGGAATATGTTAGAGCATTATGGTTGGCTTGTGCTTGTAATTGTGGTGATTGGTTTATATTTTGTGTCCTATCGAATTTCGGTTAGAATTTTTAGTAGGAAGGAAATTTAGGAAAATTAAATATGACATTTTGATGTCATATTTAATTTTTTTTCTTAAATCGAAAAAAATTTGTAATAAAACGAGAGAAATTGTCTCTTATCAAATATAAGGAGGAAGGATGTATGCATGGCATGGAAGAAATTTATCAGCAGTATTCGAGTTCAGTTTATAAATATTTGCTTTGTGTGAGTGGAAATACTCAAATTGCCGAGGATTTGACGCAAGAAACGTTTGTGATTGCTTTGAAGAAAATTCGTCAATTTCGAGGTGAATGTAAAGTTTCAACATGGCTCTGCCAGATTGCAAAACATTTGTGGTATCAGGAACTAAAGAAGAATAAGAAAAGTGTATCCGTTTCGTTGGAAGAATTAACAGAAAATTTGAAAACAGAAAATACAGTTGAAAATTTAGTAGTAAAGAATGAACAAAAACTGGAGTTTTTTAAAAAATTGCAAGAATTAGATGAATTATCCAAAGAAGTTGTGTATTTAAGAACTATGGGAAATTTAAGTTTTATCGAGATTGCTGACATTTTGGGAAAGACAGCCAACTGGGCGAGGGTAACTTTTTTTCGTGCAAAACAAAAAATAAAGGAGGAAAAGGAGAATGGATAAAAAAACAGAATGTGAGTTAGTACAAGACTTATTGTTTAGTTATGTGGATAAAATTTTAAATGTAAAGTCGAAAAAAATAGTGGATAGACACTTGATAGAATGTGAGAAATGTCAGCATAAATTAAGGGAAATCAGAAAGGATATAGAAAAAAATCAAGAAAATCAGAAAATGCAAATTGATTATTTAAAAAGAGTAAGAAGAAAAAATACGATAAAATCATTTTTACTGGCGAATCTATTTGTGCTACTTCTATTTGTCGGTATTTTTGTAAGTGTGTATGTATATAAATTTAGTATTATGACTGGGGTTGCGAAAAAAGTGGAAAAACAGTTTGAAAGTGAAAATTTTTATATTGAGCAAATGGTAACACTTGGTTTTGATGAAGATGGAATAGAGGTTCAGAGAATCTGGTTTAAGGATGGAAAATATAAAGTAGTTCATCATTATGAAAGAGATGGGGAAATTTTTGAAAAATTGGGAACTTGTTATGGAGATATTAACGAAAATCCCAAAGAATGCTATTGGATTCGTGAAGAAGAAAAGAAGGCAAGAAAAGAGAAGTCGCTACCATATACAATAGATAAATATAGATTTAGTGGCATTTCTAATCCGATTTGGTTATCAAATCAGCCACAGTATTGGAGATTAAGGCTTGGTGCGCCGTTTTATACTAAAATTTCGACTGACCATGAGCAAATTGGACGCAAATATTATGTTTTAGAATTAGAAGATACAAAATTATGGGTGGATATGGATACAGGTTTGCCAATTATGCACTTTGGAGGTGTTTCAGTACTGGAATATTATACAGGTACGAATATTCCAAAACGTAGAGCAGAGAGTATTAAGGAGTATCATTATGAATTTGAGTCTGTTACAGAGGAAGATGTGGAAATGCCAGATTTGGAGGGATATGAAATAGAGGAATTTGATTATGAGGAGTATGTAAATGAATTGTTAAAAGAGTAGATTTAAATATGACATTTTGATGTCATATTTAAATTTTTTTTGCAAAATCTCTTGACATTTTTAATACCTAGATATACAATGCATAAAAATACCTAGGTAATCGATATATAAGGAGGAAAAATGAAAATTAATAAAGAATTGTTAAAAGGAAGTACTAGTCTGCTGGTTTTAAGACTATTGGAGACAGAAAATATGTATGGTTATGAGATGATGAAAGATTTAAAAGAAAGATCAGAAGGTGTATTTGAGCTAAAGGAGGGTACATTATATCCTATTTTACATTCTTTGGAGGAAAAAGGCTGGATTTCTTCCTATTGGGACGAATCAACTGCAAAAAAAAGAAAGTATTATTCTATCACCAAGGAAGGAAGAAAACATTTAAAAGCACAAAAAGAAGAATGGAAACAATTTAAAAATGGAATGAATCAAGTGTTGGGAGGTGTTTTATTTGAAAATTAGAGAATTTTTAGATTATGTGTGTGAGCAAATTAAATATCAGCCAATTCGCAAGGAAATTGCAGAAGAGATGGAGAATCATTTGCTTGAGGCAAAGGAACATTATATTTTGGAAGGTATGAAAGAAACCGAAGCTGAGGAAGAAGCGATCAAACAAATGGGAGACGCTAAAGAAATTGGTAAAAAGTTAAATAAAATTCATCGTCCGAAATTGGATTGGAAATTGTTGGTACTTACATTGATTTTGATTGCTTTTGGAAGTTTAGTGACTTTTACAAGAGCAATCAATTGTTGGGATTATGTGGATGATAAAGGGGTAGTTCCATACTTTGCTTCGATGTCTAGATATATGGTTACATTATTAGGGGGAGCTGTTTTTAGTATGATTGTTTATTTTTTTGATTATCGAAAGATTTTCAAATTCTCGAACTATTTGTATGTGGTTGCAACAGTTTTATTGATTGTGACAGCTAAATTTGGTTTACAAGTCAATGGTGCTAGTACGTATATTTTTATTTGTGGTTTTAGTATTTATACACCGATGCTTGCTGTTCCACTTTATATTTTAGCCTTTATCGGATTTGTTGAAAATGTTGACAAAAATAAAAATTTGAGAATTGGATTCCTACAAAAGGAAAAGACTATAAATTTGAGTGTTTTAAAAATTATATTTTTGAGTGGAATTTCTCTATTCTTGCTAGAAATAATGTCTGCAAGATCTCTAATGTTTGTTTTGGCAATAGTATATTTGATGATAGCAACTGTAAAATTATTAGAATATACAAAAAACAGAAAAAGGTATCTTACTATTTTATGGGGTATTCCGATTGTAATGGGGATATTGTTTACAGTTTTTGTGATTCCAATGGCTTGGAATCGTCTAATTGTTTCAATTTTGCCAGAGCAAGATCCAATGGGAAGAGGTTGGATTGGAGTACAACAAAATATGATTTTAGAATCAGCTAATTTATTGGGGGAAGCAGACAATATGAGTAATGCTTTGGACCTATTTGACGAAGGTACAAATTTTGCATTTATTTCAATTTTGGCACATTATGGCTGGATGTTAAGTGTAGGAATGGTGCTTGCAATTTTGGCATTTAGTGTTAAATTGATAATGAATGTTGTAAAAATGAAAGATATGTATGGGAAGTTAATAGTAGTTGGAATAGCTAGTTTGTTTATTTTGCAAAGTATTTTTAATTTGCTCATGAATTTTAATTTGGGATTTAAGACCAATATTAATATTCCTTTTATTTCATATGGAAGGCAGGATTTGATTGTAAATATGGTGTGTTTAGCATTAGTATTATCGGTATACCGTAGGAAGGATATTGCAAAAAAAAATGGGGATTTAAGGGGTATTACAAATTAAGAACTTGACCATTAAGTTAAAATATGTTATGATAATTTTATCATAACATGGAGTGATATCGAAGTGGTCATAACGAGCTACACTGGAACTGTAGTAGTCCTTTTGCGAGGGCCCGTGGGTTCGAATCCCACTCACTCCGCCAAGTTTAACAACCCTAAAATGTTGAAATATCAGCGTATTTTAGGGTTGTTGTTTTGTAATTAATGTAGTATTTTAGAATCCATTTTATAATAAATTAAGGCTTTTATTGTAACATCCCCAAAACCAAAATTCCTAAATTTTCACGATAAATTCCATCAAATTGAGAAATTGGGATAGGATTTGTGCCAAGTCCAACTTCAATGGTGAAACCAGGGCGGTTATAGTAATATACAAACCAATCCTTATATCCAGCAAAACTAGAATTTGTTGGAACTTCTTCTACGGAGTAACCAGAAACTTGTGCAAAAAGGTTAGCAATTTGTGTTGAATTTGGAGGTGTGATGTCTTGATATTTGTAGTAAATAACACGTCCTTGTGTATGATAAGTAATCATTAATTGGAAATTATGGCGTAAAGTAAAATTGTAAAGTGCCACAGATTCTGGTGCAGTTAATGGACCATAGCCAACAAAGTCACGTGGTGCTGGTTTATCAAAGCCTTGTGCATATTTGATTTCTTTGGCTTGTTCCCAACCAGCTGGGAATTGGAGATTTAAGTCGATTCCTTCAATATTGGCTTTCCATCCGCTTGGAAAAGGAATATCTGGAAAATTATTTGAAATTATTTGTGCCTCAGAATAAGCACGAGAACCTTCAGAGATTAAACCTGTAACTAAATCAACACCATCTGGATTAACCATTGGAACTAAATAAAGGGAAACTTCTCCAAATAATTCGCGTGGATCTTGCCCATAAATTTGCATTCCATTTACATAACTTTTTGATAAATTCTCTAAAAATTTCATCAAAAGTGGTGTTGTAATCCATTCATTTCCGATGAGTTGAAGCACAATAAAACACTTCTTTCGAACCATTTCCAAACTTGACAACTGGAATGTTTTTTCCCAAAACACTCGTACCAATCATTGAAATCTCTAAAAATGGATAAATTGTCTTTAAAGCGGACAAATTCATCTCCATAAAATCAGAAGTATAACTAATATTAGTTGGAACGACTGTACCAAAAGGGACAATAATCTGCTGACCAATTTGTAGATTTTCTCCATCAATATCGGGATTGGCATAAAGAATACTATCAACAGTTGTGGAAAAATTTCGAGCAATGCGAGAAAGAGTATCACCACTTTTTATGGTGTAGTTAGTATATCCATTTATGTATGGGAATAGAGCACTCCAAGTATTGTTGCCTACAATTCCGTCACTTGACAAACCAAAGTTTCTTTGAAAATTTTTCACTGCATTTTCTGTTTGTATTCCAAAATTTCCATCGATTGCTCCACGATAAAATCCAAGTTTTTTTAAAGTACTTTGCAGAAGTTCAACATAGGGACCAGTATCATTTAAACGTAAAATAACCATTTTTTAAAATCCTTTCTTAAGTTTTATTGGTTTATAATATGAAAATAAAAGAAAAATGTGAAGCTAGATTGACAAATTTAGTAGAATATAATAAACTAATACATATAACCTATATGAAGGAGGAAAAATATATGAAATGTCCAGATTGTGGAGAGGAAATCGGAGAGACAAAAAAATGCGACAAGTGTGGAACGACAATAAAGCAAACCCAAGAAAAAGAAAATGGTTTTGAACCATTTCGAGAAAACGTTAGTACTAAAAAAGTAAACAAATTAATATGGTTTTTATTGGCAGTTATTGTAATAATTGTTGTCTTAATAGTCTATTATGCAGTTACAATTAATCGCCCAAGATACATATTTGATCAAAAAATTAGTGAATTGATTAATAGTGAGGAACAAATTAGGGATTACAATACGTTAAAAGCAAATGCTAATTTGGAAATAGAAATGAGTAGTAGCGAACCAGAAGCGCAAGAATTAGCTAATTTGTTAAACGATACAAAAATTTTTATTGCAACAGAACTTGATAAAAATACACAAGAAGAATTAGTTGGATTACAACTATCAAAAGCAGATAAGACTTTGTTAGATGCTAAGCTAAAGTTAGAAACTGAATCACAGAATTTATATATTAATTTAGGAGAACTTTTTGATAAAACAATTTTAACTAACATGGCTGAACTGTCTGATGAAACTTTTGAAATTGCTGATACCAGTATGACTACTTTTGGACAAAAAATCACAGGTAAAAAAGCAGAAGCAATTCTTGAAGAAGAAATTAAAACCCAATTAAAAGATGAATATTTTTCAACTGAAAAAACAAAAATAGAGGATGAAAATGTAATAAAAAATACACTTAAACTTTCAGCTCAAGAGTTTATGTCGGTTATTAAAAATGTATGCCAAAACTTATCTGAAAATGAGCAATTTATTAATTGTTTTGAAGATGGTGAAATGGTAAAATCAGATTTACAAGATATGAAAGATAGTTTAGACGATTATGATATAGAAGAGGATATGGATATTATATTGGATGTTTATACAACTGGATTTAACAAAAAGGTAAAACGAGTTGACATTTCAGTAGAAGATGATAATAGCAAAGTGACGGTACAGTTTACAAAAGCAAATGAAGAAGAATATGCTTATCAAGTATTGGAAGAAGATGAGAAGATATTAGAAGGAACAATAAAATACAACGAAGAAAATGATGATTTTAACTTTGCAATGACAATGAAAGCAGATGAAGTTGAATGTGTTATAAAATTATCAGGGAATACAATATATGATGAGAACTTAAGTGATTTTGATACTTCCAATGTAGTAGAATACCAAGAATTGACAACAGAAGATGTTTATACATTATTAGGAAATATCATGAATAGTGAATTATATCAAATCATACAAAGTTTCTAATAATTCAAAAATTACAGTTTTTTAGAGAATATTTACAAAAAAGTAAATATTCTCTATTTTTAGTTTACTTTTTTTAAAAAAACTTATATAATATCTTTGAATATAAAAGAAAAGAGGGAGAAAATGAAGAAAAAAATTTTAATAATAGCAATATTGTTAGTGATAATAACAATAGCTGTCTTTATTTTGGGTAAAGGAGGAAAAAGGACAGATGTCTTTTTAAATCGTTTTAGTGTTGCAGAAGATGGGAAGATGCTGAAAATAAATGTTGGAATTTCTAGTAGCATGGGTTATATCAAAGATTTGGAGGTTAAGCAAGAGGGAGATAGCCAATATATCACTTTTTATTCCACGATTGGAGTCAACAATAAATTAGGAGCAAAAGATGAATTTGAGATAGAATTGAATTTATCTTGTCAAAAAATTTATTTTTATTCTGGAGATAATGACTTTCAATTGGTTTTACAAAAAAATTCCCAAGGGCAGTGGAATTTGAATGAAAAAGAAAATAAAGATATAAGTTCAGAAATAAATATCGTAACATCATTGGAAGATAAAATAAGTGATAATACTGCTTGGTGTGGAACATTTAATCTTATTTGGAACGATTTGAAAAATGATTTAGCAAAACAAGATATTACATTTCAAAACCAAACAGAAATTGTCAATCATTTAAATAAAGGAACATTTAACACATCTCACTTGTCAGAAGAGAGTTATTATAAGACATATGGAACACCGAGTTTAGAACTAAAAAGAGAAATTGAAACAGCTATTCAAGAAAAGTTTCATGAGACAAGCGATATTTTAGATGATTTTGACTGGAATAATCATGATGAGAAAGATTATTTTTTGTATGCTATGTTAAAAAAAGAATTTACATTTCCGAAAATTTTTACAGAATTGGAAAATGGAAAATTTGGGGAATATGAAAATGTAAAATATTTTGGAATTGATGAAACATCAGAAAAAGAAGTAAGAAATCAAGTAGAAGTTTTGTATTATCATTCAAAAGAAAATTTTGCTATCAAGTTGTTTACGCAAAGTAATGATGAAATTATTATCGCAAGAGGAAATGAAAAAAATACATTTGGTGATGTTTATCAAGAAATTAAAGAAAAAAGTGAAAATTATGATGGTGATTTTAATTTTGCTTCAAACGATACTTTAAAAATACCTAATATTACATTTAATTTAAAAGAACAAATTCACGAAGTAGAAAACAAGCCTTTTTATTTTTCAAATGGAGAAGAATATAAAATAGAAAAAGCCTTGCAAACAATTCAATTTGAACTAGACGAAAAAGGAGGAAAAATAAAAAGTGAAGCAGGAATGATGGTAGAAAAAATGGCTGTAATGATGCCACAAGAACCAAGAGAATTTTTAGTAGAGGATACATTTACTATCTTTTTACTTGAACAAGACAAAGATTTACCTTACTTTGCAGCTCAAATAACGGATATTTCAAAGTTTCAAGAAGATACACAAAAGGAAAATCCTTATTTCTATGGTACTATAATAGAATCCAATAAAAATTCTATTATAGTAGAACCAAATGAGGAAGAAGAAATTCGAAAATCAGCAGACAAAATTTCAATTAAATTAGATGAAGATAGTGATTATCTCTATGAAATAGGAACAAATGTAAAAATTACCTATAATGGAATGATTATGGAGACTTATCCAGCACAAGTTGAGGTGATTGATATTGAGTTGAAATCGACAGACGATTTTGCAATAAATTTTATAGACAAAAGCTATGAAAGCAGAGAGAAAGTGCGTACGATTTTAAATAAAACAGAAACAGATAAGTATGATTATAATATTTATGCCTATATGGGTGAAGTTAAGATTTTAGTAAATAAAAAAGAAATTACTTTAAGAGATGCTTTATTAGAAAATAGAATCACAATGGATGAAATCATTGCAAAAGCCAATCAAGATGTAGAAGCTGGAAAAATAAAAGGAGATATGTACAAAGATGGCGGAAGTATGATATATCAATATCATAATTATACCATCATAAAAGTGCATAATTTGGATGGAAATAGAGATGTTTATATAGGAACCACAAACATGACTTTGAATGATTTGAAAATATAGATTAAATAAAAAAAGATTAGTTTAAAAGAAAACTAATCTTTTTTATAAAACGAACATAACACTAATAAAAGAAGTGATAGAACAATAAGAAAAAAGTAATTATTCAGCATTATATTGACAAAATTTCCATCCAATATTATAATAAAAAGAAAATAAAGGAGAACCCCAAATGAATCATGTATTAAATGCCAAACAATATACAAAAGAATCGTTAGAAGAATTATTTAAATTAACAGATGATATCAAAAATAACTCACAAAAGTATACTAAAACATTAGACGGAAAAATTATTGCAACTATGTTTTATGAACCAAGTACAAGAACCAGATTGTCCTTTGAAACAGCTGTACTAAAATTGGGTGGAAAAATTATTACAACAGAAAATGCTTCCTCTAATTCATCAGGTAGAAAAGGGGAAAGTTTAGAAGATACTGTAAAAATATTGCAAGGTTATGCTGATGGCATTGTAATCAGGCATTCGAGTGACTCTTGGCCAGAAGAAGCTGCCAAAATTGCAACAGTACCTATCATAAATGGTGGGGCTGGAAAAGGAGAACATCCAACTCAAGCATTATTAGATGTATACACAATTAGAGAACATAGAAAAACACTAGATGGTGTAAAGGTAGCTATTTTAGGAGATTTACTAAATGGCAGAACCATTCATTCGCTATTAAGATTAATCAGTCTTTATGACAATGTTGAAGTCTATGGTTTAAGCAAAGAGTGTTTTGCATTACCACAAGAATATATTGATATGCTAAATGAAAGAGGTATTGAATATAAAAAGTGTACAAGTTTTGATGATGTTCCAAACGATGTTGATGTCATGTATCATACAAGAATTCAGTCAGAAAGATTTGAAGGGGATTTTGGTAGGGAAGAATATATTATTAATAAAGAAGTATTAAGCAAATTTTCAGATCATACAATTGTTTTGCATCCATTGCCAAGAAACGAAGAAATTGCAACCGATATAGATGATGACCCAAGAGCATTGTATTTCAAACAAGCGCATAATGGATTATATATTAGAATGGCACTGTTTGTACAAGCTTTTGAGAAGTAAAAACACCCAAAAAGTGAGAGTTATAAACTCTCACTTTTTAGATGATTATAATTTTTCAATCTTATTTGAAAACAGATTACCAAATAAAGAATTTACCGTTGTTCCATCTTGAATTGGATCATTGGATTCATCAATTTTACAAGTATCATGAATTTGACTTGTTTTAACAATAGATGATGTTATAGGTTCATTTTTTTGACTAGAAAGCATATTGATTTTATTTTCATTCCAAATTTCTATATTATGTTTAGAAATGGTTCTTTTGGCAGCATCTGAAATAGCTGAATTTCCGGGAACTAAAACAACATTATGATAATGATTTTTTGTTGCATATACTATTAATGTATTAATTGCAAGATCAGAAATCATAGAATTTTGTTTGCATACATCGAATAAATAATGCTCACCATGAAAATTTGCTTTTAACCAGTAATTATCTTGATTTTGCTGAAGTACTGAAATACCATGAAATCCTTGATTTTGTAAAATCCCAATTAATTTTATATAAGAATTTTGATTATATTTTTTATAAAGCACATAAATTATAAAAACAAAAAAAATTAATTCAAACATGATTTTCTCCTAAAATTTAATTTCTAAATCGATTATATCACAAAAAATGTCCTTTGACAAACAAAATATAGAAAAAACGTTGTACTCGAAAGCACAACGTTTTTTAAAGTTACACAGAAGATGACCGCTTATCTTCTAAACGAAGCCATTCACAGAAAGCATCCAATACGCATTGTATTTCAATATCGGTTGGTTCACTCCAAAAGAGCCATTGCAAATGCAGCAAGAGTTTTGTCTTTTTTAAAATTTGCAGCAATATTTCAATAATAAACGTAATGACAATGAGAAATCCAAAAAGTTGAAGTATATTTTCATATTTGTAAAAAAGGAAAGATATGGAAAGAAGAAGAGCAGCCAAAGTTTGCATGATTTTTTGATCTAATTCTTTATCAAATTTGTTCTTTATTTCCCACAGATTTGGAATTCCATTCAATTTTCTGCAAGTGTTAAATAACATATTTTTGGCAACGTAAATCCGGTGATGTCTTCTTTTTTTCTTACTCATATGAGCATAGAAAAACTTCTCGCATAAGGTAAAAAAATTGCCATAACCATAAAGCAAGAATACAATAGTTGCAGCTATTACGTTCAGAGAAAGTCTCTTCTGCAAAGCAAAGGCTGAAAGCATAAGTGCAATCGCGATGATTAACTTCAAAAACGTGTGAACATTAAACGACTCAGAAGAAAGAAAGATACGTTCTGATTTCACTTCATTGTTTTCAATGTAACTATGAATGCCCCGTGTGTACATATTGGAATAAAAGATAATTCCATTGTCGGTTACTTTTACATGCTTAGGTATATTTATATTCATATGCATGTTTCCCCCTTTTCTATTTTGTATTAATTAAATTATAGCATATTTTACATAATATGTCAAATTAAAGTGAATTGCAAAATTTGACAGCATATGCTCTTGAAAAAACAAATCAAATACGATATAATAAACAAAAATGGAGAAATCAAATGGAACTATTATCGCCAGTCCGGCAATTTTGATAACTTAATTACTGCCATCCAAAATGGGGCAGATGCTGTATATTTAGGAGCAAATCATTTCAATGCACGAGTAAATGCCCAAAATTTTGACAAAGAAGAACTAAAAAGAGCAATTTTATATGCCAGAAAAAGAAATGTAGATGTTCACCTAACCTTAAATATTTTACTATTCAATCAAGAAATAAAAGATGCCCTTGAACTTGCCAAATTTGCTTATGAATGTGGTGTATCGGCTATTATTGTGCAAGATATTGGCTTAGCAGTAGAACTGGTAAAACGTTTTCCTGATTTACCTATTCATGCGAGTACACAAATGACAATTTCTAATTTAGATGGAGTTCAATTAATAGAAAAATTGGGGCTGAAACGAGTTGTTTTGGCACGAGAATTATCTTTAGTAGAAATTGCAAACATTCGAAAAAATACGAAAATGGAGTTAGAATGCTTTGGGCATGGTGCCTTATGCATTTCCTATTCAGGGCAATGTTTATTTAGTAGTATGATCCAAAAAAGAAGTGGAAATCGAGGATTATGTGCAGGTCCTTGCAGATTACAGTATGATTTGCTAAAAAATGGAAAAGATATCGATAATGGTTATTTACTTAGTCCAAAGGATATTTGCACATTGCAAATTTTACCTCAATTAATTGATTTAGGGATTGACAGCCTAAAAATAGAAGGTAGAAAAAAATCTTATGAATATGTTTCTGTTGTCACAAAAATGTACCGAAAATATATTGATTTAGCGAAAAGTAAAATACAAGAATACAAAGTAGAAAAGGATGATTTAAAACAAATTTTACAAATTTACAATCGAGGAGGCATGGGAACTGGCTATTTTGAAAATCGAAAAAAGATTGTTTTTTCAGAAAAACCAAATCATCTAGGTCTGTATTTAGGACGTGTTAAAGCGATTAACATTCATAAAAAACAAGTAACTTTGAACTTAGAAAACGAAATTTCTTTAGGTGACGTTATCAGTATTCGAGAGAATACTTCCTATATTTCCCAAATCACAAATGGTAATACAGTCAGCGAAATAAAAAATATAAAAGACATAAAAGTAAATGATAAAGTTTACAAAATCGTAAGTAATTCTTTTAATAAAAAACAATGGGAAAATCATAAAAAAGAGATAAGAAAGGTAGATATTTCATGTAAATTACATCAAAAGCGGTGAAAATATATGTTTAATGCTATATAATGACAAAATTTGCGTGGAAACATCCATAAAATATCAAAAATACAATATAAATGAACTTGACAAAAATAGAATTTTATGTCAAATCCAAAAAATGGGAAATACCATGTTTCGTATAAAAGATATAACAATTGAGGTAGAACATTTAAAATTGCCAGTAAGTCAGCTTAATCTATTAAGAAGAGAGGCAACTCAAAAGTTTGAAAATGCTTTAGAAAAGAGCATTCAAAGAACATATGAGGAAAAAATGGAGTTCAATTTTAAAGTAAATTCTACAGATAAAACACAAAAACCAAAAATTAATTTATTTTTGCAGAGATTTCATACTACAATCCAGTATAGTAAGTTAGATTATCATGAAATTTATGTGCCATTTGCGAATTTGATAAATAGTCAGCAAATTAGAGATTGTATTGCTGTTTTACCCTATATTATAGATGAAGATTATGAAAAATTAATTTTGGAAAATCAAATAGTATTGGATAGAGTAAAAGGTGTTTTGATTGGGCATATTTCACAAGTTGAATTAAGATCGGAAGAGCACACGTCTGAACTCCAGTCACTGGCACCTATCT
>CANBLA010000008.1 GCA_947369305.1 uncultured Clostridia bacterium | reverse complement strand
AGATAGGTGCCAGTGACTGGAGTTCAGACGTGTGCTCTTCCGATCTAAAGAAGTTTCAGAGCAAAGATGATAGAAAAATCGGATTACAATTTTGTATTTGGAACAAGTATTTTAAAAACTAATATGATGAAGTTTTGTCCACAATGGAGTGTTAATATCTTTAATTGCAAACCATTGCAGAATCTAATATTAGTGGGAGTTGGAAATTCTAGAAATAGTCATAATATAAATTGTTATACAAAATATATGTATCAACATATGTTGTCAAAAGATTATATACATAGTGTTCGAGACAATGAAACCAAAGAAATGTTAGAAAATTTAGGATTTAAGGCAATTAATACAGGATGTCCAACATTATGGGATTTAACAGAAGAGCATTGTAGAAAAATTCCAACCCAAAAAGCAGAGAATGTCGTATTTGCTTTAAGAGCAGAAAAGAAAGATTTTGAAAATGATAAAAAATTTATTGACATGTTAAAGAGAAACTATAAGAAATTATATTATTGGCCACAGACTTTTTCAGATCTTGATTATATAAAACAATTTGAAGAGATAGAAGAGATTGAAATCATACCGCAAAGTATAGAAGCCTATCAATATGTTTTACAAAATAATGATGTGGATTATGTTGGACTTAGATTACATGGCGGAATTTATGCTATGAAACAACAAAAAAGAGCCATTATTGTAAAAGTAGATCATCGAGCTTCTAATATTGATGAAGTTAATCATATTAATTGTATTGGCCGTTCAGATATCAATAAAATTGAAGAAAAGATTAATTCTGAATTTGAAACAAAAGTATTTGTTGATTATGATAAGATAAATGAATGGATGAGTCAATTCGAGGGAATGAAACTTTTTGAAAATAAATTTAAAAATAAGGAGTAAAAAATGTTAATCATAAAAGCAATTTTATGTTTTTTGGTGTTAATTGTGTTTCCAATAATCTTAGGCTTATTGCTTACAAAATTCATGAAAGAAAAAAAGAATCTATTATGGGCATTTGTACTTGGTTATTTATTAGAATTTGCCATCTTACAATTACTTGCCATTCCCATGATATTTTTAAAAGTTAAATTTACAACACTACTTTATTCTTGGTGTGCTATTATTGGATTATTAACTATAGTCTCACTTATTTTAAAAAGGAAAGAGTGGAAATTAAGAGATTTTCAAAAATTATTTCAATTAAAACCAGACATACTAACAATAATTACTGTATTTCTAATTGGCATGCAAATTTTATTTTCGATTCGATATACTCATTTGGATGAGGATGATGCATTTTATGTTGCAACCGCCAATGTTACCATTACAGAAAATAGCATGTATATTGTTGCTGCGGAAGATGGAACGTATTACAATGGATTTCCAACACGTTATGTATTTTCTCCATTTCCATTATATACGGCTATTCTATCATCCATTCTGAACATACATCCAACCATTGTAGCCCATACTGTATTTCCACCTTTATTTATCGCAATGGCATACAGTATCTATTGGTTGATGGGGATGCGATTATTTGAAAAAGATAAGAAAAATACTAGTCTATTTTTGTGCTTTTTAAGCATTATTTATATGTGGGGAAACTTTTCCATTTATACCAATTTCTCATTTTTGTTATTCCGTATTTGGCAAGGAAAAGCGATACTTGCAAATATTATTTTGCCAAGTATTTGGCTAGTGTTTTTTAGTTGTATGGAAGAGTCCAAAAGAGTAAATTGGATTACATTATTTATTGCAATGTTAGCATCTTGTCTTGTTTCTTCTATGGGAATTGCACTTGCACCAATAACTTTAGCAGGATTAGCATTTGTGTTTGCTATCCAGCAAAGGAGAATTAGTCATTTACTAAAAGCAGGAATTTGTATTGTTCCCAATATCATTTATGGAATTTTATATTTGGTCATAAAATAAAGGAGTAAAAGATATGTTTCATGAAAATTTGCAAATTATCCAAGAATCGTTTTTAAGATATAAAGGTACTGGAATGTATATGGCATTGTTTTTAGTAGCTATTTTGTATATATTTTTAGTAGATAAAAATAAGAAGAATAAAGCATTTTTAGTTTATTTTCCATGTTTTATATTGCTTGTTATTTTAAATCCTATTTTTCATAAATTTGTTAATCCATTTTTAAACCAAAATGTGTATTGGAGAACTTTTTGGTTATTGCCAATTGGAATAGTAATGGCATATGCAGCCACAAATGTAATAAAAAATAGAGAAAATAGTAAAAATAAAATTTTTGTTTTTACAGCCCTTGTTTTCATCCTAATGGTGAGTGGAAAGCTGATTTATAACACACAGAATTACCAAAAAGTCAATAATTTTTACAAGATACCAGATGAATATGTCAAAGTGGTCGATATTTTAAGTGGAATACCTATAGAAAATAAAAAGGCAATGACTTCAGTTGAAATGGTTCCATATATTAGACAAATTGATGCAAACATAAAACTGGTTTTTCCCAGAAGGGCATATGGTGATTACGAAAAATATGAAATTATTCAAGCTTACAATGCAGGTTACATGGAAAAATTAATCCAATTATGTAATGAAAAAAAAGTCAATATTTTAATATTTCATAGATCTATTCCAACTACAACTTCACCAACTTACTTAGGATTTCAATTATATGCTCAAACTGAAAATTATGATATTTATATTTTACATCAAAATTAAGAAACAGTTGAAACTTAAAAAAGAATATGATATAGTATAACAAAGGATGAAATAAAAAGGAGGAAACAATGTTATATCTAGTGATAACTGTAATTGCTTACCTTATTGGTAGTGTCAATTTCTCTGTTTTAATCAGTAAAAGAATGGCTGGTTTTGATGTACGAGAAAAAGGAAGTGGAAATGGTGGAACCACCAATATGTTAAGAAGTGTTGGTAAAAAAGCAGCGGCATTAACGTTAATTGCCGATATTTTAAAAGGAGTTGTAGCCATTTTTATTGCGTATGTATGTGGAAAATTTATTTCAAATAATCAAGATATTTTAGTTCAGTTAGCAGCCATTGGTGTTGTTGTGCGGACATACATTTCCTATATTTTTTGGTTTTAAAGGGGGAAAAGGAATTGCAACCAGTTTGGGAATTTTATTATTATTAAATTGGCAGATTGGTTTAATTTGTTTAATTTTTGCAGTCAGTTTAATGGCAGTTACGAAAATGGTTTCCCTTCGGCTCAATTTCAGCAGCTATTTTATTCCCAATTCTCACAATATTTATCAAACAACATTATTTAGTAGAAGGAAATTATTTAATTTTTGGAATGATTATGGCAGGATTTATTATATTTAATCATAGAACGAATGTACAAAGGATTTTAAATGGAACAGAAAATAAACTAAGTTTCAAGAAAAAAGAAGAAACGGAAGGAGAAAAAGAATGAAAATTTCTGTAATTGGAAGCGGAAGCTGGGGAATTGCTTTAAGTATATATTTAGCAAATCAGGGAAATGCTATAAAAGTATGGTCCTTTGATGAAAACGAAAAAAATAAAATTAATGAAGAAAAAAAGTGTGTTTTTTTGCCTAATATTAGTTTACCAGAAGACATCGTTTGCACTAATTCTTATGAAGAAGCAGTAAAAGACGCACAAATTATTTTGCATGTAACACCATCCAAGTTTGTAAGAAGTACAATAAAAGGGTATCAAAATTTTGTAAATCCAAACCAACTTGTATTAATGTGCTCTAAAGGCTTTGAATCTGAAACAAATTTAACTTTAGATGAAGTTATGAAAGAAGAATTACCAAATGTAAAGTATGGTATTTTGTCAGGACCAAGCCATGCAGAAGAAGTGGCAATCGGTATTCCAACAGCATTGGTTGTTGCTTCAAAATGGGATGAAGTGATTGAGAAAGTATCAAGTGTATTTAAAAGTAATTTGTTAAGAATTTACCATACAAAGGATGTAAAAGGTGTAGAATTAGGTGGAGCACTAAAAAATATTATTGCATTTTGTGCAGGGGCAGCAGTTGGTTTAGAATTTGGGGATAATACATTTGCTATGCTTGCCACCAGAGGATTGGTTGAAATCACAAGATTAGGTGTAGCAATGGGAGGCGAATCGAGAACTTTTTATGGATTAACAGGACTTGGCGATTTAATTGTAACATGTGGAAGTCAGCATAGCAGAAATCGTAGAGCAGGAGAACTGATTGCCAAAGGTTATTCTGTTGAAGAGGCAAAAAAAGAAATTGGAATGACAATTGAAAGTATTGATAATATTGAAGTTGCTTATCATTTAGCCCAAAAGTACCAAGTTGAAATGCCAATTGTTGAAACGGTTTATAATGTATTGTACAATCATCTAGAGCCTAGAAAGGCAGTTGAAGTTTTAATGACACGAGAATTAAAACCAGAATAAAAAATTTTAAGGAGGAAATCAAAATGGATTTTTTTAACAAATTAGGAAAGAAAGCAAGTGAAACATATCAAGTGACAAAGGAGAAAACAGTTAAGTTTTCTGAAGAAATGAAATTAAAAAGCAAAATTAGTGAGGCAAAAAATAAAATTACAAATTTGTATGAAGAAATTGGACAATGTGTTTATAATCAATTTAAGACTAATTTAGAAGAAGGTAAGGAAGAAATTTTACAAAAATGTGAAGAAATTGCTAATCAATTTGATGAAATTTCTAAATTAGAAACACAAATTTTAGCATTAAAAGAAGTGAAAAAATGCACAAAATGTGGAGCAGAAATAGGGAAAAAAGACATTTTTTGTTCAAAATGTGGAAAAGAACAGCCACAAACGGAAAAAGTAGAAATTAAAATAGAAGTAGAAGAGCAATCTCAACAAGAAGTAAAAGAAGCGGAAGTAACGGAAATTAAAGATGTACCTAATAAACCAAACGCAGAACAAATTGAAAATCAAGAAGAACAATAAAAGGAGGAATAAAAAATGGAAAAAATATTAATTTTTGGACACAAAAATCCAGATACAGATTCAATCACATCAAGTTTAGTATTAGCTAATTTAGAAAAAAAACTTGGAAATGATGTAGAAGCTTGTAGATTAGGAAATATCAATAAAGAGACAGAATATGTTCTACAGTATTTAGGAATAGAGCCTCCACGTTTTATTGAAGATGTGGAGGATGGTGGCAAAGTTATGTTAGTCGACCATGCCAATAGTAAAGAATCAATTGCAAATTTAGAAAATGTAAGAATTTTGAAAATAGTAGATCACCATAAAGTTGCTTTAAACACTGCTTATCCTTTATATTACAAAGCAGAACCACTTGGGTGTACAGAAACAATTTTATATAAAATGTACAAAGAAAATGGAATAGAAATTGACAAAACAATTGCGACTTTGATGCTATCTGCCATAATTTCAGATACCTTATTATTCAAATCGCCAACTTGTACAACAGAAGATGAAAATATAGCTAAAGAACTGGCCCAAATAGCAGAATTAGATATCAATACATATGGATTAGAAATGTTAAAAGCAGGTACTAATTTAAGTGGATTCTCCATCCCAGAAATTCTAAAATTAGATGCCAAAGAAATAGACTTAAAAGCAGTAAAATCAATCATTGCTCAAGTAAATACAGCATCCATTGAAGAGGTAATGGACATGAAAGCAGATTTGGAAACGGAGATGCAAAAAGTAATTAATCAAAAAGGTTTAGACTTATTTATGTTGTTGATTACAGATATTGTAAACAGTAATTCACAAGTTATTGCTATAGGGAAGAGGGCAGATTTAGTAGAAAAATCGTATTCTGTAAAACTAGAAAACAATACAGCTTTATTAAAAGGTGTTGTATCCCGTAAAAAACAGGTAGTTCCCATTATGACAGAAAATGCATAAGAAGTAAAAATGTACAAATAGTAGGAGATGAGATAATTTGAGTGGTAGAAATAATCGAATTGTAAGAAACAGAGAAAGAAGTAGTAACAAAATTAATTTTGGAAAAATAAAAATTGTAGGAAGTATACTGATTATCTTAGGAGTGGCGATAGTAATTCTTGCTTTACTAAAAAAGCAGGATAAAAATTCTATGAAAATAGGACAGACTTTTGATGCTTATGGTGAAATTTCTTATGAATATTTTATGCTAAGCTCACAAAATGCTATTGGCATTATTGATAAAAAAGGAAACAAAATCATCGATGCCAAATATGAAAGTATTGCTATTCCAAATCCTTCTAAAGATGTATTTATCTGTTATGCAGAAGATGGAACAAGTCAAATACTCAATCAAAAAGGTGAGGAAATTTTGACACAGTACGACCAAGTAGAAGTTATTCAATCAGCAGATGAAAACCCCGAAATTGAGAAGCATCTGTTAAAATACAAAAAAGATGATTTATATGGCTTACTTGATTTAAATGGAAACATCATAACAGAGACTCTATATACTGAAATTGTCAGTTTAAAAGATCGACCAGGCAGCATTCTAGTCAAAAAAGATGACAAATATGGAATCTTAGATTCGCAAGGGAATCTTCTAATTGACACAAAATATGATAGCATTTCGGCAGACGGCTATTCTTCCAGTCAAGACTTATATGCTAAAACGGGTTATATTGTCTCCGAAAAAAATGAAAACGGAGTTAATTTTGGGTACATAGATTACAAGGGAAAGATACTATTGGATGTTAAATATGAGGCTTTAGAAAGAGCATTGATTTATGACACAGATGATGTTTATCTAATTGCGATGCAAAAAGGTAAAAACGGTGTTTTTAGAAACAAAAAAAAATTAATTGATTTGAAGTTTCAATCCATTATGTATTCCAACATTTTTGTTGTCAATAAAAACGGAAAATATGGATTTTACAACCAAGATGGAAAAGTAATCTTAGCCCCTAAATATACTGAGTTTTCGTTAGCTGGAAACTATATTTCAGTAGAGGAAAATGGAAAAACCAAATTATATGACATCAATGGGAATTTAATAAACACAAATCACTATACCACAATGAGTGCAACTGAAAATCCAGAATATTTTATTGCAGAAGATGAAAGTGGATATTTTAGTATCATCAGCAAAGACATTAATTTGGATGAAAAATATGTACAAGTGCAATATGCTTTTGATCATTACTTTATTTTTACAGATGAAAATAGTAAAACAGGAGTGGTCAATGTTGTTACCCAAGAAGTTGAAATTGAGCCTAAATACGACTTTATCATACGAATAGAAGGCGCAAAAGTGTTACAAGCCATTAATGGAACACAAAATTCTGTTGACATTTATTCGAAAGATTTAGATAAAACCATTACTATGGAGGATGGCATTGTTGAAAGTTTAGAAAACGGTTATGGAATTTGTTATTCAGAAAACGATATGAAATATTTCAATCAAGAAGGAAAACTTGTGGAAAACACGGAGGTATATCCAGACAAAAAACGATACTCGAATTGTCAAAATGGTAAATGGGGATTTTGCGATTCTTCTGGAAAAACTGTTGTAGAATGTCAATATGATATAGTAACAGAGTTTAACAAATATGGTTTTGCAGGCATTAAAAAGGATGGAAAATGGGGTGTTGTAGATGAAGAAGGAAATGTCATTGTGGAACCAAGTTATGAATTGGATACTTATTATTTTCCACAGTTTATTGGAAAATATCGCTTAACTCAATCTGAAATTGTATATTGTGAAGAGGTTTAGTTATGTATCAAGAATTTGGAATTAATGAAAAAATTGAAAATCTAGCAAGCGAAGCAGAAGTAAATTTGAAAGAAGAATTTGCTAAAATTGATTTGGCTTGCACAAAGAATAGTTTAAATGTTTTGAATGCTTTCCAGAAAAATAAAATTTCGGAAGTGCATTTTGGTTCAACAACTGGCTATGGTTATGATGATATTGGACGTGATACCATTGAAAAAGTATTTGCAGAAGTTTTAAAAGCCGAAGATGCGCTTGTTCGAACGCAATTTATTTCTGGAACACATGCGATAACCGTTGCTCTTTTTGCATGCTTACGACCTGGTGATACAATGCTTAGCATTTGTGGTAAACCATATGATACGCTAGACCCTATCATCGGCATTCAAGAAAATGCAAGTTCCTTAAAATCCTATCAAATTGCGTATGAGCAAATTGAACTGAAAAATAATGATTTTGATATTCCTGCCATTGTAGAAAAGGCTCGTAGAAAAGATATCAAATTAATTGAAATTCAACGTTCTCGAGGCTATAGCTTGCGAAATAGTTTGACCATTGATAAAATCGAGAACGTAATTAAAGCGATTCGTGAAGTAAATCAAGAAGTCATTATTATGGTGGATAATTGTTATGGAGAATTTGTGCAGGAAAAAGAGCCAATTGAAGCTGGTGCGGATATCATAGTTGGTTCTCTTATCAAAAATTTGGGTGGTGGGCTAGCGCCAAATGGAGCCTATATTGCGGGAAGAAAAGATTTAGTAACGTTAGCAGCAGAAAGGCTTACATCACCAGGACAAGGTAAAGAAGTAGGACCAACGTTGGGCATTAACAAAAGCATTTTACAAGGTTTGTATATGGCACCAAATGTGGTAGCAAATAGCTTAAAAACATCAATTTTCACAAGTTATATGTTGGAAAAATTAGGTTATCAAGTCCAGCCCAGATTTGACGAAGTTCGAGCAGATATTGTTCAAACCATTAAATTTGGTAATGAAGAAAAATTGATAAAATATTGTCAAGGTATTCAAAGTGGCTCTGCAATTGATTCTACATCTGTTCCGATCCCTTGGGATATGCCCGGTTATAAGGATAAAGTCATTATGGCAGCAGGTAGTTTTACGATGGGATCCTCCATTGAACTTTCTTGTGATGCACCGATTCGAGAGCCATTTGTAGCGTTTCAGCAAGGAGGACTTACTTTTGAATATGGAAAGTTGGGTGTCTTAAAAGCAATTCAAAATATGGAAAGTTAATTTGTTGAGGGAAAATGGAAAAATTTAAATGGAAAGATACAATAATTGAATATAATATAGAAAAGAAAAGAATTAAGAATTACTATATTTCAATCAAAAATGGAATCGTAACAGTCAAAGTTCCAAAAGAAACAGCAAAAGAAAAAATTGAAGAATTGCTTCAAAAAAGAGTAACGTGGATTTTGGAAAATGTAGAAAAACAAAAAGAAAAGCTCGAAAAACCACATGAATATATGGACGGAGAAATTTTTAAAGTATTAGGAAAAGACGTTGTTTTGAGAATTACATATGAAAAAACGAAAAAAGCAAAATTAAAACTGAAACGCAATCAATTTTTTGTGATATTACCAAGGGATGAAAAGCAAAATGTTAAAACACAAGTCAAGAAAATGATAGACAAATTCTATAAGGAATTAGCAGAAAAAGAAGTCGAAAGAGCGATGCGAAAAATGACAATGAAAGTTGGAATTGCACCGAATTCTTACAAAGTTAAAAATTTAAAAAGTACTTGGGGAAATTGTGCAACAACGGGAAATATCAGCATCAATAGAAATGTTGTAAAGTATAGCAGACATGCTATTGAGTATGTGTGTTTGCATGAAATTTGCCATTTGCAGAATATGAACCATTCGAAAATGTTTTGGGATATGGTGGAGAAATATATGGCGGATTATGAAAAGGCGGAGGAAGAATTAAAGAATGGATAACAATTGTCTAACCTTTTATTATATCATATTTTCGACCCAATATCAATTTGACATAATTTGGAAAATATGATATAATAAAAGATAGAGGATTATTTTTTGAGATAGAAAAAAAGAGAGCGAAAGTTCTCTTTTTTAAATTTCTACAATTTTATGTGTATAATCTAAATTGGCAATAGCTTCATTTTGGTATCCCAAAGTATATAGATTAGTTGCTAGAATATCTTTTGAAAGCATGTTACGCAAGTGACTATCGGTATTGTTTTCCATAAATTTTTTTACAGAAATAATAATATGTGTTTTTGGGTTTTGCTTTGCAATAGCAGAGATGATTTTTTTGCCGTGTTTGTTAAATCCTAAAACACGGATATATGGTGTTATTCTTCTGGATGCATTCATGTCTTTTTGAGAAATTTTTAAAAGTGCATAAAGTAAAATGCGTTGAATACGTGTTACAGTAAACTGCTTAGATTTGATATTTTGAATCAAATCATTCAAATGGTTACAGTTATTGCTGGCTATTTTAATTCGATTTTCTAGACCATCTGAAACATCTGGTAAAGAGGCAATTTCTGATAAGGTCATACAACGTAAGGTATAAATAATTTCTTTTTCAAATGCAGCTAAACTAGGAATAATTTTTCCAGCTTGTATTTGTTTTTCCAATAATTCATAGGTTTCAAAGGGCACTAAAGTATGAACATTTTTCTTTTTTTGAATTAAGCTACGAATGGCTGTACTACTCGCAATGCCGTTTTTTATGGTAGCAGAATTATGCTCACTATATTCTCGCTTAATAGTAATGGGTTTAATTGGGCTTTTGTATTTTTTTAGTGCTTTTAAATACTCAATTCCTAAAATATTATTTGGATTGGTTAAAGCTTGTTTATATTTAGTATGCCCGCCTAAATATTGCATCAAAGCCATTTCTCTTGCGCGAGGAAATGAAACACCAGTTTTGACGTATTGATTGATTAATAAAGATACTTCTTTTGGTTCTTTGTATAAAATATTGGCCAAATCATTCAAAGGAGAAATTTCGCCAAGTTCACTTCCAAAAGATAAAAAATCCACAATACCTAAGCTATTTAAAATTTTGATAGCACCTTCGGCGAAATTTTCGGCACTTGAAATGGCATATAAAGTTGGAAGTTCAATAACGATGTCAAATCCGGCTTTTAAAGCCATTTCAGCTTTTACCCATTTATCAACAATAGAAGTATCGCCACGCTGTACAAAATTTCCGCTAATAACAGCAATGGAAAAATCTGCTTTGGTTAATTGTTTAGAATATGAAAGATGTTTCACATGTCCATTGTGAAATGGATTATATTCTGATATGACAGCTAAAATTCCACTCATAAAAAACCTCCATAATCTTGCAAAATTTAATGTTTATTGATATAATATCATAAACTAAAAAAAAAGGAAAGTGTTTTATGAAAAAAGTAACAATCTATACAGATGGTGCCTGCTCTGGAAATCCGGGACCGGGGGGATGGGGAGCCATTTTGATGTGTGATGGTATTCAAAAAGAAATTTCAGGTGCTAAAAAAGACACCACCAACAATATTATGGAAATAACTGCAGTTTTGGAAGCGCTTAAATTGCTTAAATTTGAATGTGAAGTAAAAGTTTATAGTGATAGTGCGTATGTTGTAAATAGTTTTAAACAGGGATGGATTGAAAATTGGCAAAAAAATAATTGGAAAACAGCTAGTAAAGAGCCAGTAAAAAATCGTGAATTATGGGAAGAATTGTATGCATTTACTAAAAAACATAAGGTTCAATTTATTAAAGTAAAAGGGCACAGTGACAATGAATGGAATAATCGATGCGATTTTTTAGCGACTTCTGCGATTAAAAAATTATAAGGAGAAAATCAAAATGAAAATAATTGGTATAACAGGTGCTTCTGGTTCTGGAAAAACCACAATTTGTCAAATATTAGACAAAAGGCAAGATACAAAAATTATTGATGCAGATAAAATGGCTAGAGAAATGACAAATACAAAAACGGAATATTTTTCAGAAGTAAAAAAAGCATTTGAGAAGGAAAATATTTTATCAGAAGATGGAAGTTTGAATAGAGCGAAGCTTGCTGAATTAATTTATCATGATAAAAATAAGTTAGAAATTTTAAATTGTCTTACGTTTCGACATTTGATTCCAAAGATTATAAGTGAAATAGAAAATGTGCCAGAACATATAAAAACCATTGTAATTGATGCCCCTTTACTATTTGAGGCAAGTTTGGATAAGTATTGTGACTATACGGTAGCTTTGCAAGTGCCACGTGAATTGAAAATTAATCGAATTTGTAAACGTGACAAAATTCTTGAAAATGTTGCAAAAGAGCGATTAAATATCCAAAAAGAAAATGATTATTATGTAAAAAAGGCTAATTATGTGATTGTTAATGATGAGAATACAACAGTAAAGGAGTTGGAAGAGAAAATAGATCAAATTATTAATGCAGAATAAAGAAGGAAATTTTTTATCGATTTTGTGAATTTTGTGTGTATTTCTTGCAATCACTATATGCTTGTGATACAATACACACAATATTTTATAAAGGGGAAAATACATGAAAAATATCATTCGGAATTATTATCTCATTTACTTATATAGGAAGTTTGATGTTATCAGCAAAATACTTTGAAAAATTTGAAAAGGAAGCTAGTCGAAAATTTATTCATATTCTATTGGCCAATTGGTGGCTTATTGCCATGGCTTTTTTTGATGATTTTAGGTATGCAATTATTCCACCAGTTGCATTTATTGTAATTAATTTTATTTCGTATCGAGGGAATTTAATCAAGGTGATGGAAAGAGAAGAGGAAAATAAAGATGGTCTAGGAACGGTATATTTTGCAATTTCGCTTATTCCGCTTGTTTTTCTTTCTTATGGTTTGACTCAAAATCCACTTATTGGTTTGGTTGGATTTTTCATTATGACATATGGAGATGGATTTGCTGCTATTGTTGGGAAATCTATGAAAAGCAAGGAATATAAAGTGTTTGGGTGTACAAAAACATTGGCAGGTTCTTGTGTGATGTTTGTGATGTCACTAATTATCACAATTTCAGTTTTTACATATTCTAATACAGAATTATTTTTTGTAAAAGCGATTCTATTGTCTATGATAGCAACTGCTTTAGAAGCAATATCCGTCAAAGGAACAGATAATATAACAGTTCCTGTTATAACAAGTTTGATTACTTATTTTATAATTTAAAGGAGAAAGTTACATGCTAGAGAAAATTAATTATCCAGAAGACTTACGAAAATTAAATCTCGAAGAAAAAAATAGATTAGCTGAAGAATTACGTGATAAAATAATAGATATTGTTTCTAATACAGGAGGTCATTTAGCCTCTAATCTAGGAGTAGTAGAACTTACGATGGCACTTCACACAGTATTTAATACACCAATTGATAAAATCGTTTGGGATGTTGGTCATCAGACTTATGTTCATAAAATGCTAACTGGTAGAAAAAATAAATTAGATACATTAAGGAAAATTAATGGTTTAGCAGGTTTTCCGAAGGTTTCTGAAAGTATATATGATTGCTTTAATACGGGACACAGTAGTACGTCGATTTCGATTGCATTAGGAATGGCAAGAGCAAGAGACATCAAAAGGGAAAATGGTAAAATTATTGCTGTAATTGGAGATGGTGCTTTAACAGGTGGTATGGCATTAGAAGCTTTAAACGATGTGGGAAGTAGTAATACGAATATGATTGTTATTTTGAATGATAATGAAATGAGCATTTCTAAAAATGTAGGTGGAATTTCACTTTTGCTTTCAAAACTTAGAACTAAAGCTTTCTATACAAATGTTAATTTAAAAGGGAAAAAAACAATTAATAAAATACCAGTAGTTGGCAAAAAAATGATAAAACTTGTTCAAAAAACAAAAAGAGGTATTAAGCAATTAGTCATTCCTAAAATGTATTTTGAAGATATTGGATTTCGTTATTTAGGTCCAGTAAATGGACATAACTTAGAAGAATTGGAAAACATTTTTTCCATAGCTAAACAGCAAGAAGGACCAATCTTAATTCATGTTTTAACCAAAAAGGGAAAAGGGTATAAACCAGCAGAAGATAGTCCAGATATTTTTCACAGTACATCTAAATTTGATAAATTAACTGGTGAAAAAATAGGAAAAAGCAAATTTGATTATTCAAAAATATTAGGGGACAAATTAGTTGAGTTGGCTCAAAATAATAAAAATATTGTTGCTATAACAGCAGCTATGACAGATGGAACAGGTCTTAGACCATTTGCTAATAAATTTCCAGAACGATTTTTTGATGTAGGAATTGCTGAGCAACATGCTGTTGGGTTGGCAGCACGGACTTGCAAAAGCTGGTATGATTCCAGTTGTGCCAATGTATTCTTCTTTTATTCAAAGAGCTTTTGACCAATTGGTGCATGATGTTGCTATTTTAAATTTGCCAGTTGTGATTTGTTCTGATAGAAGTGGTGTTGTTGGAAATGATGGAGAGACTCATCAAGGCTTGCTAGATATGGCATTTACAAACATAATACCTAATTTTACGATTATGGCACCAAAAGATTTTAGCGAATTAGAAGAAATGCTTGCTTTTGCGGTAAATTTAAAAAAGCCAGTATTGCTTCGTTATCCAAGAGGTTCAGAAGAAATGACGTTTGATAACCAAGAAAAAATTGATTTTGGAAAATGTGAAGTATTGCAAAAAGGAAAAGAAATTTGTTTGATTGGAATGGGAAAATTTGTTGCAAAAGCATGTCAAGTGTCAGAAAAGTTAAGAAAAGAGGGAATTAGTGCAACTGTTATTAATAGTAGATTTTTGAAACCATTAGATGAAAAAGTTTTTCTAGAATTTATGAAAAAATCCGAAATTGTAGTAACTTTAGAAGATGCAAGTACAAAATGTGGTTTGGGCTCAGAAATGCAAAAAATTGCTTTTCAAAATAAAGCAAACTGTAAAATTCTAAAAATGGGTTATCCAGATGAATTTGTAAAACATGGGACATGTCAAGAAATTGAAAAGTTGTATGAATTAGATGAGGAAAGTATAGTTGCTAAAATTATGAAAGTAAGAGAGGAATTAAAAGAACAAAAAAGAGGGAATACATGTTTAAAGATATTAGAGAAAATGACTTGAAAAAAGAAGGGGAAAGAAGGCTGTTAGAAGCAAAAATATTAGATCAATATCAATTTGCTACCACAAAAAATAAGATAACACATACTAATTTTTTGAATAGTTTCGAAAAAAAGATAGTGGAGAAATTTTTACAAGAAAAGTCGATTCAAAATTATATATTTTTTGGCGGAAATGGAGAAGATTCGGAGCGAAATATATTACTATTTTATCCAGATAAATTTGATATGAAAATGGTACAAAAAAATTATGGCAAAATAGTGTCTGCTATTCGTATTAGTTTACCTAAAAATTTGAGTTATGAGCATCGAATTTATTTGAGTGGGATTATGAAACTGGGTGTGAGACGCGAGAAAATAGGCGATATTCTGGTGCGAGAAAATGGCGCAGATGTGATTATTTTGAATGAAATTGCAGATTTTTTGAAAAATCATTTATCAGAATTAACTCGATTCAAAAGTGCAAAATTTGATCAAATTGACATTGATGAAGTGGAACATAAAGAAAGGGAATTTGAAATGTTGTCTGTGATTGTGTCATCAATGAGATTAGATAATTTTGTAGCTGAGCTTTCTAGATGTTCAAGAAGTAAAGCAATTGAGATTTTAAATGCACAAAAAGTGTTTGTGAATGATTGTTTGGAAACCAAGTTTTCTAAGAAAATGAATGTGAAAGATGTGATAACGGTAAGAGGAAAGGGAAAGTTTATTATAGAAGAAGTGGTGCGCCGAACAAGAGCGAATAAATTGGTTATAACAATTAAAAAATATTGTTAGAAGGAAGGGAAAATATGAAAAAATTTTTGAAAGATGCTAAAGAAAATATTGGTAAAATTTTAGGAACTTTGGTTTTAATTAGTTTTATTGCACCTATCGGATTCTTGATTTTTAGAATTGCGACAACACCAAATGAGATAACAGAAGCTACGATTGGTGACAGAGTAAAAAGTGATTATATTTTAATGCTGCTAGAATGTTTACTTGGTATTTGGGCAATGAGTTTGCCAGATATGCTTACCAAGAAGTTTAGTTTAGAAATACCAGATAAAATTTATTATTTATATATTTTATTTTTGTATTCTGCTATATTTTTAGGTGAAGTACGAGATTTTTATTATGTTATTCCGTATTGGGATACGGTTTTGCATACTTTAAGTGGTTTGATGATGGGTTTTTTTGGCTTTTCGCTTGTGGATATTTTAAACAATACGAATAAACGTGTTACATTGTCTCCATTTTTTATTGCTTTTTTTGCATTTTCTTTTGCTATAACAGTTGGTGTGGTTTGGGAAGTATATGAATTTACAGCAGATGGTCTTTTTGGAACGAATATGCAAAAGTATAAATTGCAAGATACAACAGAATTGATTGGAAGAGAAGCTTTACAAGACACCATGGAAGATTTGATTGTGGATGGTGCAGGTGCATTTATTGCCAGCGGAATTGGTTATATTTCTTTAAAATATAAAAAAGGATGGCTTAATGATTTGCGTATTAAATATAAACGAAACAAAGTGGAGGAAACGAAAGATGAATGAGATAGAAAATGATTTTGAGCTTGCCCAAAAAGCAATGAAAAAAGCGCATGAGCCATATAGTAATTACAAAGTGGGAGCTGTTTTGACAGCAAAATCAGGAAAACAATATACAGGATGTAATATTGCTAATCATGGGATTCAGTCGATTTGTGCAGAGCGAGTAGCTTTTGTAAAAGCAATTTCAGAGGGAGAAAGAACGTTTGAGAGAATTGTGATTGTTGGTGGAAGAGACGAAAATAATTTGGAAGAATGTTTGCCTTGTGGGTATTGCAGGCAGTTTATAAGTGAATTTGTGGACGAAAAGTTTAAGATTTATGCTTGGAATGGAAAAGGTGGCAAATGTTATTCAATTTCTGAGTTGTTGCCTTATGGATTTCAATTGCAAAAGTAAAAAGTTCTCAAAAAAATAGGAAAAATGACGAAAAACGTAATTAGACGAAAATATTTTACAAAAAATAGTCAAAAAAGGTAGAATATAGTATTGCAATTCTTTTAATTTATTGTTATGATATAGAAGGATTATATTATTGAAGGGTAATTTTTTATCATGATAGAATTTAAAAATGTAAGTAAATTATACGATACGGGAACAGAAGCAGTTCATGATGCAACATTTACAATCGATAAAGGAGAATTTGCCTTTTTGGTAGGTGCTTCTGGTTCAGGGAAGTCGACTTTAATCAAATTGATATTAAAAGAGGAAGAAGTTTCTAGAGGCAATATTATTATCAATGGAAAAGATATTACTTTTTTAAAACCAAAAAGAGTACCTTATTTACGTAGAAGTATGGGTGTTGTTTTTCAAGATTTTAGACTATTACCAGATAAAACAGTTTATGAAAATGTAGCCTTTGCGATGTATATTGTAAAAGCTACCCCGAAACATATTAGAAGACAGGTCCCAATGGTATTATCTTTGGTTGGATTAAGTAATAAAGCAAAAATGTATCCAAATGAATTATCTGGTGGAGAACAACAAAGAGTGGCTTTAGCACGAGCTTTAGTGAACAATCCATCGATGATTATTGCGGACGAGCCAACAGGAAATCTAGACCCAGAAACGGCATGGGATATCATGACTTTATTAAATGAAATCAATAGTCGAGGAACAACTGTCGTGATGGCAACGCATGCAAAAGATATTGTTGATAGTATGAAAAAAAGAGTGATTGAAATTAAAGATGGTATCATTATTAGAGATGATAGAAAAGGTGGGTACGATAGTGGGAAGTAATGGTTTTACATATTTGATGCGAGAAGGCATCAAAAACGTTTTTAAAAATAAAAAAGCAACGATGATATCACTTATAACAATGATTTGTGCCATGTTTTTGTTTGGAACCTTTTTTGCCATCGGTGAAAACGTAAACTCTGTGTTAGAACAGGTGCAAAAAAGCCAAGGTATGGAAGTATTTATTGAAAATGAAACAACAGATGAACAAATCAGTAAATTAGAAGATAACATAAAAACTTTAGAGGGAATTAATACAGTTACTTTTAAAAGTAAACAGGAAGCACTAGATTTGATGAAACAAAATTTAAAAGATAATCAAGATTTACTAGAAGGTTATGAAGGTGAAAACAATATTTTTCCAGCATCGTTTATTGTAACATTGACAGATTTAAGTTTAGCAACGGAATTAGAAGCTAAGATTGGAGCCATGGAAAATGTCAAAAAAATCACAAGCAATAATGATACAATTAATACACTAATGAAGATTGCTAATGGTATTAAAATAGCAATCGGTGCAATTTCAATTATTTTATTAGTCATTTCCATTACGATTATAGCCAATACTATCAGGCTTACAGTTCATAGTAGAAGAAAGGAAATTTCCATTATGAAATATGTGGGAGCAACTAACCGATTTATTCGTTGGCCATTTGTAATTGAAGGTATTGTAATTGGTATTGTGGCAGCAGGAATTACAATTTTGATTGTTGGTGGAATTTATGATTTTGTGATTCAAAGTGTGGAACAATCCAATGTATTGCAGACAATGGGAGTGACATTATTGCAATTTAACGAAATTGTGAAACTAATTGCAATTGCTTATGTTTTGTTGGGAATTGGAGTAGGTGTAATTGGAAGTTCAATTTCAATGAAAAAATATTTGGAGGTTTAAAGAAGGATGAAGAAATTTATTAAAATTGTTTTAATTTTAGTAATCTTTTCATTCATAGCAGGACAGTCTTTTGCGGAAGAACAGCTGAATCAAGAAAATGTTAGTGATGAAAACAAAGTAGGAACATTAGAAGAACAAAGACAACAGTTGGAAAATCAAGCAGAAGAGTTTCATTCTCAATTAGAGTTTATTAGTGAAGAATTATCCAACACAGTTGTACAAGTATCTGAACTAACACAAAATATTTATGATAAACAAACACAAATAGAAACCTTAACGACAAGCTCAGAATTATTATCAGAAAGAATTGAAAAAGTAGAAAATGAATTAAAGAAAGCAACAGAGGAATATCAAAATCAAAAAGAATTATTAGAAAAAAGATTAGTTGCTATGTATGAAATGGGAGAAACATCGTATTTGGATTTATTGTTAAATTCACAGGGAATTTCTGGATTTCTTTCAAACTATTACTATATTTCCGAGATTGCAACAACTGATTCTGAACTTTTAGGTATTGTCAGAGAGCAGAAAGAAAATATAGAAAATTTGATGACAAAATTAGAGGAGAATCAAACAAATTTAAACCAAGCAAAAGCTGATTTAGAAAAAGCAACAATTGCTATTTCTAACATGGTGATTATCAAGAATCAAAGAGTACAAGATTTGAATGAAGAGGAACTGAATTTACAACAGCAAGTAGAAGAGTATCAAAAACAAATGCAAGAAATTGAAACAGAGATTCGTTTATTGTCGCTTGCAAGCAATAATGCAGAATATGTTGGTGGAATTTTTTCATGGCCAGTTCCCGGATATACACGTATTAGTTCGTCATTTGGTATGCGAACACATCCGATAACAGGTGTATACAAACTTCATACTGGTACTGATATTAGTGCACCAATGGGGACAGTATTTGTAGCTGCTAATGATGGGATTGTTACA
>CANBLA010000007.1 GCA_947369305.1 uncultured Clostridia bacterium | reverse complement strand
AAAGAACCGTCTGTAGAGGACATCTCAGCACTGTCCAAAGTTCCCTTTACAAATTGGTATACCTCATTTCCAGCACCAACTCCAAAATTATTTTCTTCTGTCCAACTGCTATTTCCCATAGATTCATACTCTCCTGGTCCTACACATTTGAATTCTGGAACATCATCGCCTATATAACTTTCTATCTTTCCATCAAATTTTTCAAATATTTCTAATGCTTCTGCATCTGACATATAAAAACGATCTCCTAGCCAGCTATCTTGAATGTGTCTTTGATCATCAAATGTAACCTGTCCATTCCCCCCCTGTTTTTGTATGGCTGAATTTATCTCTCCTTCGACTTCGTGTAGCAAGATTTGTACTTCTGTTTCAAATTCTGTTGCCATTCTTAAACTTAAATCTGGCGCCATGGTGGCAATATGTACTGATAAAAGGAATTCTAATGGCATTCCATATCTTCCTGTCCAGCCATCTAAATCATATTCCATAATAGAACGATTAAATAATCCTTTGTCAGATACTCTCAATTTATTATTCTCTACAGTAACAGAACCTGGTTCAAATTTATTATATCGAGCTCCTCGTTCTCCTAAATTTTCTCCTTCATGATATAAAGCAAGTAATCCGCTTCCTGGTGCAAATGTAAAAATCTCTTTAAGGGTTTTATTTTGATGTTGCAAAATACTTGAATAATTATCAGAAATTAAATAAGCTAGGATATATCTGTATGCTTTATGATTTATTTCTTGTTGCTTTGCTATTTCCCAAGCCCAATTAGGATCAAAAATCCCAGGTGATGGATATCCTAATTCTTTTTTTACTTCTCCTGTGTCTGGATCTTCTGTTTCTTTAATTGGATCTGGCAATGTAGAAAAACCATAACCATATAAATCATAATCCATTTCTTGCAAATATTTTAATGTATCAAGAACCTCATCATCATGTACAACATATTGATTTCCATAAACAAAGGCAATAAGTCCATCTCCAAATGCTGTTACTATACTTTGTAGTCCAGACATAATTAAGCCTAAACCAGTAATGATAAACACCAACAATCCAATGATAGCAATAACAAGAAGAATTACCAAACCAACAGTTGCTATGATAGGTCCTAATTTTGCAATTAAACTTGCAACTTTCTGGGCATTTTTGGCTACTTTTGCCATCTTTTGGGCTTGTTTTGCTCTCTTCACAGACTTAGCTGTTGTCTTGGCTGCTTTGCTTCCAGTTTGTTTCAAAGCTTTTCCTGCATGTTTTTTGGATGATTTTTGTAATCTTTCAGAAGCTTTTTGTGCTCCTTTTGATATATTTTTTGCTTTATTTTGAGCATTTTTTAAGGGATGTTTTCGACTCGGTTTCTTTTTCTTTCTCTCTGAATTTAATTCATCTTCTTCCATATTTCTCACCTCCTTTAGTAGTGGATTTAATCATTATATGTTACAGGAATATTCACACTAAATTTTGCAATTGCATTTTGTATTTCTGATTGAATGATTTCATTGGATACATCTTCTGTTCCTGAATAATTCTCCATTACACGAATGGCACCAAATGTTATACTTTGTGCATCATCCTTGTTATCGTAAAATTTGGGGAACGATATTTTTATAGTCTTACTTTCCTTCGGTTTTAGAACAATTTCATTCTGCTCCTCATTTCTATCTCTGGTCTCTGATGAATTTAAATTTAGCACAACTTCTCCATTTTCTTGTCCATCCGAAATAACAATCGTATTTTCTGTTCGATTTGTAAGTTTTATAGTATATACTTCAATACTATAATATTTGACAACAGATTTCACATCTATTTTTACATAGTTGTTTTCTGAAATATTTTTGATGTCAGCAAAATCTACAAAATTTCCGACTGCCATTTCGATCGTTCCATCTTTCTGTCTCTTAAATATTATTTTTTCTTCTGTATATTGATAAACAGAATTAGTCAAACCTGTTGCTAATAAGTCGTCTGTGTATTTTATTTGATAAATATAAGTATTACCATCATTAGAATAATCTTGAATTGCATATTTTTTTTCAGTTGGCATTTTTGTGTAAACATATTTCATAAATTCTCGAATATCATTGTTGAATGCATATTCTTTGCATGAATTAGAAAGCATATTAAAAGCTTTTTGCCACTCTGCTTGATTACAATATCCGACATATTCTTCTATCATCTCTTCAATTTGAGTGCTTACTTTTTTAGAAACCGTCTTACTTGTGTCTATTACAGAAGTATGTGGTTCATAAGTAGTTTGCAATTGTGGAACTGGTTCATAATTTTTAAGTAAAAGATTGATTATAAATACAATCACCCAAACACAAATTACAATAAAAATTATTTTTTTATTCTTTTTCAAAAAATGTAATAGTTTTAGTCTAAAATCAGTAAACATGCTTTTCTCCTTATAATACAGGTTTTATATAATACTAAATGACAACACAAAATCGTTGTAATCATTTTCTTGTATAACAATGTTCATTTGTTGTTTCTCGTCAGTAGGTTTACCATTTAGAATATCAGCTATTTTAATCCACAACACATATACATCGCCATTTCTTTCTATGTTCTCATATTCAATTCCAGCCATTTGGGGAAAGACTTTTTGAACATATTCTTCAAAAGATTCGAGTGTTGGAAAATAATTTTCTTTGAATTTTGAATATAATAAATCATAAGACTTTTCATATTCTCCATTTTCTATATTATTTAAGAACATACCAAAATAAAATTCCATGCGTTCTCGTTCTTCCATCGTTTGTAATTTGGCTATTATATTTTCTTTTTCTCTATGGATTATTTGTTCTTTGTTTTCTTCTTGTGTTTGAGAATTATTTTCTTGTTTTTTACTTTGTCTTAAACTTATGGCAACTATTATCACAATAAATAATAGTCCCATAAAATATATGATTTTATAGTTATTTATTTTACCTTTCTTTGTTGCCATAAGTTTCCTCCTATATTAAAACGTTTTTATCGATTGGAAGATGAATATTTTTTCGTTATTCTTTCTGCTACAGAAGAATCATGTTCATCAATATCTCTGCCAGCACCTTCTAAAGTAGTTCCATTTGTAGCAATACCTGCTTTTAATATAATTTGAGCATATTGCGTTGCCTGCATTGTTATATTATCCTTATCATCTTTCTCAAGATCTTCAAATTGTTTTTCAATTAATCTTTCTATTTCAGCTGGTTTTAAATCTCCTTTGATAGATGCTGCTTGTATTTCATTAGCAAATAAACTAGCTGCTTCTCTTCCTTCTTTTCTATCAGAGAATAGAGAACTAATTGATTCTCTTAATTGGTCTAGTTGATTACTAATGCTTTTGGTATCTAAAGCTCCTGCATTTTTTTCAGCTGTAACACTGGCAAGTAATTTTCTAATTTCATCCATATCAGAAGGATCGACTCCAATTAGTGCTGCTAATTGTTCTGTCTTCTCTGAAGAATCTTTGACGATTGTTTTGGTTGAGTTTTGCAAATATCCTTTGGCAAAACCATAACCAGTCTGTCCTAAAGAAATAGCATCATTCAATTCTCCTGTTGCTCCCATTGCAAATGCTCCCATACCGATTGCAGCTGCAACTTTCATGCTGTCTTTTGTTGCTGCTCCTATTAATTTTCCATAATCCGAATCAGCAACAAAGCTAGCAAATCCTCTCATATTCTTGTATGCACGACCACCTGTGTTTTTCCAACCATTCTTTAGAGTTCTTCTAAATCCAACCCCGCCTTCTTCGATTACACTATTATGTCCTTTAGCTCGTTCTTGATTTAACTGACTTTGAGCTTTTTTAGCAGACGCTGTTGGTTGTCCTTTTCTTGTTGTTTGAGAAGCAATATTTTTCAATAATTGATAGGTACCTGCTCCATGTTTTTTCTCATATGCTTCTTGTGCCCTCTTATCAATCATAGCATCATATGCACCATCTCCATGCTTTTTATCATATTTTTCCCTATTTTTGTCAATCTTTTCTTGTCTCCTAGCCTGTCTCTTAGCTTCTTCTCTAGCAGCCATTTCAGCAGCATTTACTGTTCTAAAATGACTTAATCTGTTTTGTCCTTGCTCTGTTTGTAGATAGTCTGCAAATGACATTTTTTTATTAATTTGTCCTTTATTTATTTGCTCTTTATATTCTCTTTTAGCTGCCCTTCTTGCTTGCATATCATTTCTAAACTCATTAAAGTTTTCTTTTGCTGCTTTCACTCCTCCTGCCGCTTTAAAGTTTGCAAGTGCCCCTCCTGCTGCCATACCAATGCCAACAAATTTTCCTGTTGCATTGGCAATATTTTGTCCAGATTCGCTTAAAGAGCTCATAGAACTTGCTTCGAAATGGAATATTTTTCTTAATATGTCTTCTGCTTTTTTCATAAATCGCATAATTACAATTGCAAATATATAAGCACCTATACTCCATGGATTGCTCGTAATTATATCAGCAATTGCACTGAAAAATGACACGAAAATTATACAATGAAATGGTTGTATCAATATATTATAGGATAATTCTTTTAACCATGCATTTAAAGCTTGTGCTTTTCCATCCCCTATTTTGTCAATTGAATACGTAATTGTTATTAGTGGCGAAATCATAATTAAAAATCCTACTGTTATCATACGTTTTATATATAATAAGAAAAACGAGAATATTTGTCCAACAAAAATAAGATATACAACTGCAGAAAAGAGTCCTGTTATTCCACTTAAAAATATCGTTCCTAATAAAGCTATAACCATATCTTGTGTATTTTTTGAACCCATTTTTTCATAAATATTATAAATTGTATCCACTAATGTACTATTGATTGTAATAATAAAGATTATGATATAATGTAGCAAGAATAATAAAGCTAAACTTGTCACCCAATCAATTAGCATTTGTTTATATTTGGCCTGTTCAGAAGCAATTGTCGAAATTGCCATTCGAATTCCAACATAAATTAAAATGACTAATAAAATTGCTGCACAAATTAATCTTATAATATAATACCATTTTGCAACTGCAGTTCTAAACGCTAATAAGGTACCATTCGTACTTAAGTCAAAAAAGTTAATACCTAAAAATTGGCTCGCTTTTGGATTTCCTGCAAATATAATATTACTTAAATCTGCCCATTCTAAGCTACCTTCTAAGCTCGAAAACGCTCCACTTATTATAATTTGTAATATCAATCCAATTGCAACTATAACCAATTTTATTACTAATACTATAATAAGCGGTAATCCTCCCATAGCCATTCCTATTGCTATAAAAGTACCATCTCCCAAAATAGTACCTACTGGGAAACCATCAGCCGCATAAGACTTACTGGAAAATCCTAGTATCACTCCTATTAAATTTGCAATTGAAAATACAATCATGAGCGAATTCAATAATCTGACTATTCTTCTCTTTGTTTTCGTTTTCATTTATTCACCATCCCATCTTCTACAGATTACTTTTTATGCATATTATGAAGTAAATTAATTACATCTACTGTTCCATGTATTCTTGTATCTAATTCTCTTACTTCACGTTCAACCCTTAAGCTTCCATCTTTCGATTCATCGAATCTTTTGCTACCATCTTTTTGATTATAATATTTTAGCATTTCAGCAGTTTTCTTATTATTTCTCTTTTCTACTTTTACTCCCATTTCCTCTAATTGCTGATTTTTCCTTCCTAGTTTTGATAATGGAGAAAATAAATTGTCAAATTCCTCTTGTGTAAGTTCACTACTGTCTTGTGTGTATAATGCTTTTTCTATCTTACTTTTTGTGTTATTGGCTTGTCTGTTTACTTCTCTTCTTACTAAGTCTGATTTGCTTGCTTTTTTTGCTAAATCACCGTTTTGTTGTTTTTCTTACTTTCTTTATATTTTCTTCTACAGCTTGTTTTATCTCTTCAGACAATTCAAATTCCTCTTTGATTTTATTTTTACCTATTAGCTTTTCTATAACTGATGCAGAATCCTTCGAAACTTTTGGCATAAGTTTATCTTTCATAATATTATAAATTTCTCTTTTAGCATCTTCTGTATTTAAGTCCTTTACATTTTTTAATCCATTGCGCTCCATATACTCTAATATGGCAGAAGATACTAAGTTAGATTCCAATCCTCTATTGGTTGCCTCATAATCTGATGTTAAATCCAAATAGGCTTGCGATATTGTTTCTTCATTAATATTAGCACTTTCTAAGTCAATATCACCTTTTCTTACAATTCCACTTGTTTCTAACATAGCTAAGATATTTTCATTGATTTGGAACATATCACTATCTGTCAATTGTAGTTCTGTAATGTCAGTTATTCCATTTTCTGCACATAATGTGGCCATTGCTTCTTTTATGATAAGACCTTTTTGCTGATTCATCATTTTATGTATCATATCTTTTTTATCTTTTGCACTTAAATCTTTTCGAGAAGCTATTTTTTCTATTGATTCCATAAATTTTCTCATACTAACATTCGTCTGCAATTGCATACAAACTCCATTACCAACATTAACCACATTTTTCTGTCTTACTTTTTGCTCAAATGCTAAATCTTCAATATCTTTTGTCAAGACATCTTTTCTAATATTATTCTCATAATTAAACATACTTTGTGTAAAATCATTTTCTAATGCTTTCGCACTTTTTATAATATTAGTTTCTCTTATTTCCATTTGCTTTGCGTATTTCATTACATTGCTTACTTCTTTTCTTACTTTTTTGTGTTTCAATGTCTCCAGTCTATCCATTTCTAATATGTGATAAGATTCTGGTCTACTTAATCTTTCAACTGTAGCACCACCAAATGCTTTAAAAGTATATTCTTTATTTTTCACACGGGCTGCTCGATTTTTATATCTTCTTCTTCTCGTTTTTACATCCAAATGAGTTATACCAGTTTTACTAAGCAATGCCATTCCAACTAGTGGATTAGTAACTAATAATGGAAATCCTGCAACCATAGAACCTATTGCCGTAATTCTTTTTTTCCAAAAATCCATTTCTGATTTTAATATTTTTTGTTCTGAAGAGTCTAAATCAAATAATTTACCAAGTTTTAGATTATTTTTAAATCTCAATGTTTTGCTATCTAATTTTTTGCGCCAAAATGCTCCTTTTATACCGCCTTCTCTCAACGTTTCTATTTTTTTGCTTCTATATCTTCCATTCTTTTTCTCAACAAGTTCATTTAGAGCAGAACCTATATTTCCTTTTACTGTACCTATAATTGAAGCACTACTACTAATTTGTTGGGTTAAAAATGCTTTTTGAATTTCATCTTCTTTTTTCTTAATTTCTTTCTTTATTTGATTGATTGCATTTTGATTTTCTTCTAATTGTTTCTTGACTTTTTGAGCATTATCATCCTTTTGTTGATTATAATATTTTAATTTTGTTTCTAGTTTTTTTCTTTCTTCAAGCAATTTTTCCTTTTTCTCTTCTAATTCTTCTATTTCTTGATTTTTTTCAATAGCTTCCTTGTCATTTTCAAGAAATTGTTTAGCAGATTCCTCTAATTCTTGTTTTTCCTTTTCCTGTTTTTTTCTTTTATGCTCTTGGAAATGTTCATTATTATTCACAGCCGCAACCGCATGGCTTAATGCTGCCATTCCAGCTACTTTAAAAGGCTTAGTTGCAACTGCATAGGTTGCTTTCATTGCTGTTTTTGCCAATGTTCCTCCTACTAAGGCATCTTTTGCTGATTGTGCTTCTTGCTTCAAATGTTTGAAATCTGTTCTATCTGCCATATCACCTGCAAGACTTCCTTTTCCTCCTGACAATTTAAATAGTTTTCTGGCTAATTTATCTGCTTTTAACATAAAATTTAATAGCATAAATGCCAATACCGTTCCTATTATTGAGCTTAATGATAACGTAAGTGCAATAGAAACAAATGAAACATATACTAAAACATGAATAATTTGAATAATTACATTCATCACATATTCAGAAAACCAAGTTGAGAATATTTTGGGTTTCCCTGTTAACACTTTGTTAAAAGCATACGAAGCTGAAATTGCAGGAGCCATTAATGTCAATATAATAATGTTAATAACCCTTCTAAAATAAACCAATGCAAATCTCCATGCATAATACACAAGAACAGCATATATTATCATACCGGTAAAACCATCTGTTAATTTTAGGCTGTATGCTCTTGTTCTGGCAGATTCATATAACGTTGTTTCTATTTCTGAAGAAGTTTTTAATTTGTCTTTATCACCATATTGATATACTTCTTGTATTTCCGATGGCTCTTTTGCTAATGGTTCCATGGAATCTACAATTGTATCATTAAGTGTTAATATAGCAATCATAATATAATGAATTGAAAAAACAATTATCATCCCAGCAATCCAGTCAACTAGCATTTGTTTATAAATCGCTTTTTCAGACGAAATTGTTGATATCGCCATTTTTACCCCAATAAAAATTAATAATAATAGCATAAAAGCAATTACAATTAGTCTCATGATATAATACCATTTTGCAACTGACTCTTTAATTATTTTAACAACTTCATTGCCCTCTGTTATCGTCTCTTGTTTAACTTTTTCGCTATTTCTAGTATCATTTTGTCCTTCTTTAAATAGGTTGGCATCCAAAATTGGTACTCTATTAAATAAAATTGTTTCAACATTTACAATTTGTTGTGAATAACTATCCATACCAGCTAATGCATCGCTAAAGAAACTTCCCCAATCAATTTCTACTCCTAATATAGCTGTTAAAACTATTTCCATAATTTCTATCCAACCAACAACGACACCTCTTACACCCAAAGTCATAATCCCTAATAGATAATTGGCAATTTCTGCTAATGCATCTAATATTTTACTCCAAAAACTTTTTTCAACTACATATGTTCCTTCTTGGGTTCCTGAATAATAAAACTCTCCATCTTTTAATTTTAATTTTGCTTCTGAAACAGAAGACGCTGAAAAGAATGATAAAACTACTGCTATCATTGATACTACTAAAATTTTATATAACATTTCTTTGATTCGTAACTTCATTTTTTCATTCCTTTCTAAAATTTTATTTTAAAATTGTATAGAAATCTCCTTTTCATCATATTTCAAAATACCATCTTGGTAAGTTTTTAGATTATATGTTTCGTCTCCTGCTATCAATATTCCTTTGGTTTGATTTTTTAAATCATAATAATAAATTCCTTTCCCATTTCTACTATAAGCTAACAAAGTTTCACTAAGCCACAGATAAGAATTCACACTCTCACGTAATTCACAATCTACCAATTGTTCATTTTGTGATATAAAATACAAAGTTATTATCTTGTCGTTAGAATCTAAATCTGCATAATATTCATACGATTGCCCTCTATTTCTATCATCTTCTTTTTCAAATTTTTCTCGGTACTCCTTGCATTTTGTAGTTAGGCTCTTTTGTAATTCAATCCTTCTTACTTCAGCATTATAAATATTATCCATTTGAAGTTGTGCTAAAAATTCAGTATGCTCCAAATATTTATTTACAATTTTTTGATCTACTCCAATGTTATTATACAAAATAATTCCATCTGTATTATCGTAATTTAATTTTATATCAATTCCTTTATTGGGATAAGACAAAAATACAGTTTCTTGGTTATATATGTATTTTTCATAATCCGGCCATATATCTGTAAGTTCATTCATAAACTCCAATAGGGAATATTGATTATCTAAAAATTTATCTGTCAATTCAAAAAATGCATCATATCCCTTCTCTCGAGCGTTTCTATAAATAGAAATTTGGTCTTTTTCAAAAAATACATAAATTTCATTGCTTTTATAGCCAATGATACTTTTATCCTCATTTTGAAAAGCTGGCTTTCCTAGCTCACTTATAATTATATCACTTTCTGTCCCAACAGTAAAGCCATTTATGATGGAATTTACATAATTTTTATCAAAAACAATATTATATATCTTTCCATCGATTATTCTTGTTCGAATTCCTTCTTCAAAATAAATAAAATAGTTCTGAAAAATTGCCTTTCGCACACCAAATTGAGTAGAGGAATTCCAATCATTTTGTATGCAATTTATAATTTCTGGAGCTTGAATTAGTAAGTCAACCGTCTTAATTTCTTTATATTTTTTCAGGCTAATTTGTGAATCCATGTAAATAAAGTAATCTTCTATCCCATTAATATAAATCGTTTCTATTTTGCTGTTTTGACATATTACTTGTATTTCGATTGGTTCTTTTTTACTATTATCAATCATTTTAAAGCTATTATAATGTAAAAAATCAGCTATTTTATTAATTAATTCGTTATAGAACTTTTCGTTACTTTTTTCATTTTCGTATAATTCATATTTAAATTCTGTGTAAATATCTACTTTAAATCCTTCTGTTGCCTGTTCTTTCATACGTATATATTTACAGCCATAATGTTCTAAAATATCTTTTATTGATGCAAAATTACCTGACATAATTGCCTGCTCTTTTTGTTCGTTTTTTATTTTTATAGAATGTAGCAAAGCTAGGCAAAAAGCCAAAACAAAAACTAATATTATAAGTCCAATTACTATTTTTCTTTTGGTATAAACTTCATTTAATTTCTGATAGTCTACTTTTTGCCTCATTAGTTTCCTCCCTTATTTTGCCTTTTTTCTTTCTTCATCAACTGGTCTTAAACTTGCAACATTTCTCAAATTGAATAAGAATAATACTATCTTTTCAACTTTTGTTAAAGATAATAAAAATACTAAAGCTACTAATATTGAATGTTTTGCAATTTCTCCAGCTGTATAAATGAATACTAAATAAATCATTGCATGAATCGGTTGAATAAATATATTTATGGCTAATTCATTAAACCAAACAGAAAACGCTTGTGCTTTTCCATCACCAACTTTATCAATTGGATACGTTACTGTTACCAATGGTGAGATTAATATTAAAAATCCAACTGTAATTAATCTTTTAAAATAAGATAGAAAAAATTTGGTTTGTATAAATATTAAAAACCAGTATGGCAAAACATTAGCAACAAATTCCCATCCAGCTTGTCCTAACATACTTTTTTGTAATGTATCCATAATTTCTGTTTCAAATCCAATTTCTCCACTACTGCCCAAATTGCATTTTATGTTATAAATCATGTTTCCAAATACTTCACCTAATTGAAACAGAATACTTATAATGTATTGCAATAAAAACAGAATTATAATGCTTTCAACCCATGCCATTAACATTTGCTTATATTTTATTTTATCTGATGTTACTGTTGATAAAGCCATTCTAATACCAACATATACTAAAGTTAATAAACTTATTGCAATTGCAATTAAACGCAATATGATAAATATTTTTGCAACACTTTTTCTTACTTTACTCATAATTGTAGAATCGGCGTCTACTGATTTTGCATTGTTACCAATTCCAACTTTATAATTGGATTCAAAATTGAAATAGTTTATATTAAATAACCCAATCTCATTAAATACTGTTTTCTCTATAGTAAAAAGTCCATCTGAATTTGATATAAATGACATACACCCTTGTATTATCAAAGGAAACAAATTGGCTACTACTGCTAATGTACCAGCAATTGCCCCAAAAATACCTCCTAATAAATCCCAGGTAAAACTGGTATCTCCTGTCATTCCACTTTTATCTTCTGTTTTTCCCTCATTTGTAATCATTTCTTGATCTTTTGATGAAATGGAATTCTCTGCAATCGAGTCAGTACCTATAAAACTACTCGCATACACATCACTACATAATATGAAATTAAATAAAATCACTATCACTAATAGTGAACTGATTATCTTTTTCATAAATCTCCTCATTTTTTATTATTGTTGTTGCTGTTTTGCTTTTTCCATTTCAATTTGCTTGGTCAAGTTTGTTTCAACAAATTCCATTTCTTTGCTTGTTGGTTGAATTGCCAAAATTGCTGAATCTCCTCCAACTCTAAGTAAACCTTCTCCTCGTCCACAAGTAATTAAAAATCCTGCTTCACCATCGCTTAATTTAAATACTTCTTGCAAATATTCGATTTCAGATTTATCCTGCGCTAAAAATAATTTCGTTTCAGATGATGTCAAAATTGCTTGTGCTTCTGGCTTTTCATAAAAATCTTGAAATTTTTGTGAAATAACTGCTAACGAAACATTTCTTTTTCTGGCACGTCTTGCCATCGTATTTAGGAAATCGACTGCTTCTGGAAGTGGTAACATCATCCATGCCTCATCAATTAAAACTCTCTTTTTAGAAGCTTTGGTTTTATCTTCACTATTTTTCTTAACATATTTTTCCCAAACCCAAGAAAGTAAAATTTGCTGAGCAAGTGGTCTTGCAAATCTTTCCTCTAATTGAGAAATATCAAGGTTAATAAAAGGTACACCTTCTAATAATTCAAAAGTTGATTGTCCATCAAAATACGCCATTTGACCGTGCAATTCTCTGACGTATTGTTTCATAACTTTTACTAAGTAACTATAATGAAAACGATAATCCGGATTTTCATTTTCTCCAGCCTTTCGGCAAATTCTTCGATACCAAGAACCAATCGTAGGCATCGTCTTTTTTACTCTTCCTAAATAGTTATCACCTAAATTAAGAGAACTATTTCCACTTTTTTCATATAAACTTTCAACTGTATCATTAATTCCATGACTTACATATTCTTCTAAAACAGCTTCTGAAATAATTTGCTTGGTAAGTTCGTTTACTTCCGCGCTTCCTGTACTTCCGTCTTGCCATCGTAAGAAGTCCTTGCGTCACATCTTCTACTTTGTTTTCTACATTGACAATCGTTCTTTCTTTTCCTGTAATCTCATCTTTTATAACTTCTGGTTCAATATCGAAAAGATTAATAATCGTTTTCGAAGTTGGACTGATGACAACATTAACACCACCCAAAGATTCAGCAACCGAACCATATTCACCTTCTGCATCTAATGCCAAACTTTCAATTCCCATTAAAATTGACGAACGAGCTGAAAGTGTTTTTATTGTAACAGATTTACCAGCACCTGATTTACCAAAAATAATCATGTTATAGTTGGTTAATTTTGAACTAAAATTATCATATAATATTGGCAAACCTGTTTGTTTATTAAATCCTAATGGTATTCCATTTTCATGACCAACTTCTGAATTAAAAAATGGAAATACTGTAGACATTGCCCTTCTGTCAAATGTATGTGATTTGTTTAATTTATTTTCGCAAAACGGTATATTGGAACGAAATGCTTCATCTTGCATCGCCCATGCTGGTTTTAAATCAATCAGATTTTTGGACATTTCATTCGTTAATAATTCTGTATATCGATCTAATTCTTCCATACTATAGGCAAAAACAGTTGATATAATCGTTGAATCAAATAATTTGTTGAAACCTGCTGCAATAGCATCTCTTAATTCTTCTGCTTCCATTCTTTTTTGAGCAATGATTCTTTCTCTGTTAATGTCTCCTCTATCCTGAGCAACAACTCTTTCAGACTCTAGTTCATTAATCGTTCTATTTAAGTCCGTTTGTGAAGTTGCTTCACTAATTGGATTAATAAAAACAGATACATTAATATCCCCAAATGTATACATACCTCTCAAAAACTCTGGGAAAGTACACATTCTTGGTAAAGCTGCAACAATCATACTTCTAGCATATCTTGTTTTGTTTGATGCAATTTCAATGTGATTTGTATAACTAGCATCAATTCCACCTGGTGCAATTAAATGTTTGATATCTTTTTCGTCTTTTTTAAAAATACTTTTTTGCTCTTTTTCTTTTTTTGCATCCAACTCTAATTCATTCATCGTTGGTTGCTTTTTGTTACTTCCAAACATATTTATTCCTCCTTTTCTTTAGTCCTCTGGCGTCATTCTTTTTCGAATAACTTTTGTCTGTGGGTTTTCATTTGGCATTCTTTGCATATCTCTTTTAGGTGTTTGCATAGTTCGTCTTTGTTTTTGCACATTCTCTGTTGAAACTCTTTTTTGTGGTTTCTTTACTAACTCTTTTTCTTGCTCTTTTTCTTCGTATTCTCCAACATTTTCTTTTGCAATTGCAAAAACTCTTGGATTTAACTGATCTTCATATTGATCTAATATTTCAGAAGCCTTTTCTTTTATTTTCGTTACTTTATTTTTTTCTCTTTCTAAATCTTCTATTTGTTTTTGTTTGTCTGCTCTTAAAATACTATCTGTTGCCAAGTCAATAGCAGCAATATTAATTTCTTTATCTAATTTTTCTTGTTTCTTTTCTAAAATATCTTTTCCTGAGCTATATAAAGCATCATACTGTGCATCCAAAGCTTTTGAAAATTGATAAATCTCTGATTCATCTCTGTTGTAAGCAACATACAATAATTCTACTAATTCTTCAGAGTCTAGAATTCTACTTGTTACTTGTGAACTGGCTAAAGAACTCGAAACATTTTGACATCTCGTATATAGTTCCGAAAAACACATACTATCAATTTCATCTTTTGAATAGTTACTCAAGTTTCCACCTAATTCATTAACAAAATACGATACTACTACATATGTTTTTTGTTGTAAAATACTTTGATTGGAATTTAATCGATCCACATAATCTGTTATGTCAAGTCCATAATTTAAAACATTTTGTTTTCTTCTTTTTTCAAATTCCAATTTTTCTAGTAATGGTCTGTTATTTGCCGTTCTGGCTTGTATTATTTTCAAATCAAGCTTTTCAATATCACTTTTTACAGTTTCGACTCTTTCTTTATAACCAGCAACAATTTCCTTTAAATTTAATGTTCTACTTTGAACATACAATTGAATTGGAAATCTCAAGGTATTTAAAAATTGCACAAATCCTTCTTCTACTGAAATTTTTTCTTGTTCTGACATTAAATCATAGTTTACTCCATTACACTGCAAAATCATGACATATTGTGTTTTGTTTTTTCTAACAATCATGTTATCAATTACTTCGTCAAACTCCATAAAATCCATAATGGATTGTTCCGTCAATTCACCTTGAAACCTACCATAGCTTTCCATTTTTTTATTTTCTTTTTTTTCTTCTTCTGTATAAAAAACTGATGTTGTCTCTTCCTGTTTTTGTTTTTTGGGTCTTATCAAATATAAATATGCCAGTACCAGCAAAAACATGATAAAGACAATAACACCAATCATAATCTGTAATACTAAAATAACATCCATCTATTTTTCCTCCTTTGTACTTTGATAATATGTGTAAATTTTACGTTTTTTCTTGAATTTAATATAGCGAATGATAATTTCACTAATTGGCTCTCCACCAATTTTTTTGGTAACTGGTATGCTAACAATAGTTGGAATTTTTACAGCACCTATTATATATCCTATAACAGCAAAAACTGCCATTATAATAATTCCTACATTCTTCAATGCTAACATAGAAAATAATCCAAAAAATAATGCGCCAACACCAGCTCCAATTGCTGTTGTTATTAATGATTTGATAGAGAAAATATATAAAATTCTTGTTTCTCCTTTATAATTACGTGGTATATAATACGTACCCATTCTTTCTTCCTCCTTTGTTTTTTCTAAAACTCACTTAGTACTTCTACCAATGCTTTCCAAATTCCAAATGCACCAAATATAACAACTCCAGCAACTACCACTCCAATTAATTGTTGTTTTAATGCTGCTTGTTTATCTGGTGGTGACATAATATATTTTATTCCCATATAGGTTGTTACAATAATCATAACACCTGCTCCCACCATTGTTAAGATTTGTCCTAATCCCATAAACCCCGTTGTTATTGATTTTGTATCAATATTGGAATTGTTTGTTTCCGTTAAACCTTTTGAGATAAAACCACTTGCTTGATCCTCCAAGTTCTTTAATAAAGAACTTTCTGCTCTAACCTCAAAATGACTAATATAAATTATATTGATACATAAATTTGTTAATAAAAATATGATTAAAAATTTCTTTCTAAAATTCATCTATTAATACCACCTTCAAAATTTTATAATATATCATTTTTATTATAAAATAAATTTCAATTTTTTTCAACATTTTTCGCTCATTTTCTTTATTTGTAACATAAATGTAATAATAAAAAAATGAAAAAACCAACGTTTTTTCATTTTTTTATTATGAATTTAAGCTCATTCCTAGTTCCGCTATAATAGCAACAACATTAACTGCCGCAAATAATAATGTACATCCAATTACAATTGGAATTGCTTGCTTTTTGATATCCGCTTTTTCATTTGAACTAGCCAGCATGTATTTAATTCCAAGCATTGTTACCATAATTAGCGCAATTCCTGTTCCTGCTACTCGTACCAATCTAATAGCAATATTAATCACTTTCCCAATACCAGAAGTTACATTAACAGAACTATTTTTTACATTTTGCATATCACTTATTATCGTACTCACTTGCGCATCTACAGCAAATATTTCTATCGGTAATAGAGCCATTATCAAAAAAAACACAGACACTATTATGATGCCTCTTTTTATTCTCATCTTTCGATTCCTCCTTATTTTTACTTTGCAATTTATGTAATATTAAAAACTTCTGTTACTACTTCTTCTATGATTTGTAATATAGTTGCTGTTCCTATTACAACAATTGCACCAATGGTAAATGTAATTAATTGACTTTTTATATTTGCTTTCTCGGTTGGTGCTGCTGCCATATATTTAATCCCTAAATAGATTATCATAATAATTAAAACTCCTGTAGCAACAATTTTAACTGCATTTAAAATAGGACCTATTATCTTTTGTATAAGAACCACTCCCGAACTGCCATTAGCAGCATTATTTCCAGTAAATCCCTTTACCAATGCACTTCCTCCTTGTGTAGCAAATACCATATTACTAATTAAAATTACTGTTATAATCACAAAAACTACTGTTATAATTTTTCGTATTTTTCTATTCATTTTGTCCTCCCCCAACGATATTTTTGATTTCTCTTATCATTATACCGAAAGTTTTTACTTTTTTCAACAGATTTTTGAAATTAATTCATTTCTATACAAAAAAACTACATTTGACTTGCAAATATAGCTTTTGTATTTCTATTACTTAATATTTTTCGTAGCAAAATCAGCTATTACACCTAATATATTCGAAGCTGCAAATAGTACAACTGCACCTACTATATAAGCTGTCGCTGATTTTTTAAATTCTGCTTTCTCACTTGGCGCTGCTGACATATATTTAATTGCTACATACACTAGCATAATAATGGAAATTCCTGTTCCTACTATTTTGATTGTATTTATAATTGTTCCCATAATTTTTTGCGTCGATGTAGTAACTGTCTGACCACTTGGAAACGTATCCAATCCACTAACATTAGTAATATCCCATGTAGTAGTGGCAACTTCTTCTGTTGCAAAAGTTGGAAATGCATTTACAATTCCCAAATATAGAATTAACAAAAATATCATTGTTATTTTTAACAACTTTTTTTTCATGTTTTACCTCCATTCCTTATATGTTTGCAGTAGCAAAATTAGCTATTATTGTTATTATTTGTGAAGACGCAAATAACACTATTGCCCCAACTATATAAGCTGTGGCTGACTTTTTAAATTCTGCTTTCTCACTTGGCGCTGCTGACATATATTTAATTGCTATATAAATCAGCATAATAATGGAAATTCCTGTTCCCACTATTCTAATTGTGTTTACAATAGTAGCAACCACATTTTGGGTTGAATTTGCTAACTTTGAACCATAAGCTTTACTTGTCCACGCACTTGATACTTCACTTGAAAAATCATACGCAACAACATGACTTGCAAATAATACAAAAAAACTTAAAAATACCATTGTAAGCACCATACTTTTTAACCAATTTTTCATTTTTTCTCCTTTCACTTTTTCAAAAATTCTTTCTATCATCCTCAATATTCTTTTACACAACTAGAATTCAACAAAATATTCCCTAACGATTAAGTACTAATATTTTTATTTGTAAAATCAATAATCATTGCTAAAATATTCGTTGTTGCAAAGATTAGTACAGCCCCTAAAATATAAATACCTGCACTTTTTTTAAACTCTGCTTTTTCTGTTGGTGCTGCCATCATGTATTTGATTCCTAAATAGGTTATAATAACAATTGCTGTACCTGTTCCAACAATTTTTATTGTATTAATAATTGTTCCCATAACTCTTTGCGTTGCTGTATCAAGACTTGCATTTGAGTTGTTATCAAATTGGGTGAAACTAAAATCACTATCTAGAGCAGAAACGCTATTTACAATACATACAGTAAACATTGCTATCAAAATTAGGCACATTAATATCTTAATTTTCTTTTTCTGCATTTTTACCTCCAGTACTTTTCTATCGTCATTTTACAATATATTTAAAATTTTTGCAATACTTTTTTCAAATGTAATACACTTGTAATATTTTCAAAAAGTTAACAAAAAAACACGCATGAAAAATACAGCGTGCCTTTTTATCTCACAGTTAAATTCTATCCTAAAAATATTTTTGCATTAGCCATTAATAATTCTATTGCATTTGCTGTTTCAGAAGCTTTAATGTTGGCTCCTGCAAAGTTCTTAATAACTTGTAAAATTCCAGAAGCAGCAAATAATACAACGGCACCTACTACATAAATTGTAATACCTTTTTTCAATTCTGCTTTTTCACTTGGTGCTGCTGATATGTATTTGATAGCCATTACAATAAGCATAATAATTGCAACACCCATACCAACTACTTGTACAAGTGTAATGATTGCACCAACAACTTGTGTAAAAACAGTATCTGTACCAGATTCATCTTTTACACTATTGAATTGATTAATATCCATATTATCCCATGTAGCAAATACAGAAGTAGATAACATAGTAGCCATCATTACTATCATTAATACAATTGATACAACTTTTATTGCCTTTCTATTCATTATTTTTCTCCTTTCATATATTTATTTAAATTTATAAACACCTCTATACTTTAATCATACCATATAAAAAACCTTTTGTAAACATTTTTTTGAAAATTTTTTCATTTTTTACATAATTATCTGGTTGCAATATTTTTATTCATTTTATATAATTATAAAAAAATAAATGGAGAAAAATATAAAATGAAAAAATATAGCACAAAAAAAATGGTAATCCCATTTTTCATCATACTTCTAATTCTTATCTCGTTTAACACTTTTATAACACCTTTTAACCCTTATGATGAAACCTGGAACTTTCAAAGCATCTACAAAATGTATACTGGAGGTACTCTTTACAACACTAGTAATGTAATTGATACTCCTATTTTTTTCGTGCTTGGAAATTTACTTTTTCATGTTCTAGGAGCTAATTTATTTGTTTTTAGGATTTATGGTATTCTTCTTTTCCTTGTTAAATATATTCTCATGTTTTTTATTTTTAAAAAATTGGGTTCGAATCATTTACTTTCAATTCTATATGTATTACTTTGGGTGACCATAGATTCGAATAGTATTGGTTGTAGCGCTAATTATAATCAGCTTGCTTTAATTATGTGTTTGCTTGGAATTTTATGGTACATTACACATCACTCTCACAAACTTTATCATTGGGGACAAGGTTTAGTTATATTCCTCGTGTTTTTTACAAAGCAAAATATTGGTGTGTATTATGCTTTAGGATTAGTTTTTT
>CANBLA010000006.1 GCA_947369305.1 uncultured Clostridia bacterium | reverse complement strand
TGACAAGTCTGTCAACTACAATATCGATATGATGTTTTTTGTTTCGGTCTAGTTCAATATCGTCTGTTAACTCATACATTTCACCATCAATTCTGACACGGACAAATCCTTCTTTTTGCATATTGGCAAAAAGTTTTGTAAATTCTCCTTTTTTGGCACGTACAATTGGTGCTAATACTTGAATTTTAGTGCCTTGTTCGTATTCCATAACCGTATCTATGATTTGGTCTATGGTTTGTTTTTCTATTTTTTTGCCACAATTAGGGCAATAAGGAACGCCAATTCTGGCATATAATAAACGAATATAGTCGTAAATTTCGGTAACGGTTCCAACAGTTGAACGTGGATTTTTAGAAGTTGTTTTTTGATCGATAGAAATGGCTGGAGAAAGCCCTTCGATTGACTCTACGTTTGGCTTTTCCATAATTCCTAAGAATTGTCTGGCATAGGAAGATAAACTTTCCACATATCTTCTTTGTCCTTCAGCATAAATGGTGTCAAAGGCAAGAGAGGATTTTCCTGAACCAGAAAGTCCTGTAATGACAACTAATTTATCTTTTGGTATTTCAAGATTGATATTTTTTAAATTATGTTCTTTTGCATTTTTTATAATAATTTTATCGTTCATGTTTCCCCCCCTTAATTTCGTATATTTTATCAAACATTCGTTCTTTTGTCAATTGTTTTTTATAATTTTATACAATTTTTTAGTTTACTCTTGTCTTTTTTCAAAAATTATTATATACTACTTTTATTATTTCATTGTTTTTAAATTCTTAAAAACATTTTCCGATTTAAAATTTAACTTTCTTGCTCCCTATTGAAAGGTGGTGATGCCATAATTTATAAAAAAGAAAATTCTAGCAAGAAAGGAGTTGATACAACATGTTTAAACTTAATGTATCTACAGAAGAAAAAATAACAAAGACACAAACTCATAAGAAATTCGTCATTACATTTGAAAAAAAATCTCATAAGTTACTTACATATATTTTCAAATTGATTAAGTCTTTTTTATAAAAGCAAAACAGGTAGTCCACAGCTACCTGTTTTTTGTTTAAACTTAATATATTTTATAAATTAGTGTAAAAAAACACTTAATTTACTTTTTATATTTTTATTATATTCTTTTTCTTTCTATTTGTCAACTACTTTCTTACAAAAAATTTCCTCTCTCATTCGGTTTTCTTCAAAAACATAATGCTTCTTACAAATTCTCTTAATTTCATCACGGTGTGTAACAATGACGACTGTTTTGTCTTCCAAATATTCTTGAATTAAGCCAACAATTAATGTTTCTGTTTCTTTATCCAAATTGGAAGTCGGCTCATCTAAAACATAAATGTCCTTGTCCAGCAAAATACCACGAATTAAATTTAATCTTTGTTTTTGCCCAACGGATAATTTTAAACCTCGTTCACCCACAACAGTATCTAAGCCATTTTCTAATTTTTCTGCCCAATCTTGTAAGCCTGCTTTCGCCAAAATTTTCATTAAAGTTTTATCCGAAATATCTTTTCCTAAACACAAATTTTCTTTTACGGATAAATCAAACAAATCAATTTCTTGCGAAATATAGGCTAAATCTAAATTTCCGATTTTGCTTTTGCCATCTATCTTGTAATGGTTATCATCGATTTCTAGGTATCTGGAAAAAATATTTAAAAAAGTGCTTTTTCCCTGCCCAGATTTGCCAACAATGCTGATTTTGTCACCTCGATGAATTTCAAAATTGGGAATTTGAATCGTCGTTTTGGCATCTTTACTATATTGAAACTCCAAATTGCTAATTTGAATGGTTTTCCAGTCTTTTATCAAGTGGTTTTCTGGCTCGTTGCCAATCATTTTTTCGACTTGGTTGGTGGCGGCTTGGAATTTGTTAAAATGAATAAATAAAAAAGCTAAATTTTTTAATTCTGCTCTTAGCAAATCAAAAATAGTGGCATAAAACAATAAACTTGATAAAATATTTTCTCCTGCTTGCATTTTAAAATATAAATTTACTAAAACAACAGCATACATAATATATATAAATGTATTAATTCCATTAGTGCGGAAAGAATAAAACAAGTTTAATTGATCTAATTTTGGCAATACTTTTTGGTATAATTGCTCATTTTTTTCATTGGCATATTGACTGGCATTTAATCTTTTTATGGTTTTTACATTTTGCAAAAAATCAACATAGGTAGAATTATATTTTGAATATAATTCATTATATTCTTCCTGTACAACAACAACTTTTTTCCCTAGCTTTACATTATAAATTACCATTCCCACAATCATTGCTAAACACACAAAAAACATACGAATATCTTGATGAATTACTTGTCCCAAAAACATTATTACAGATACTGAAAACCCACTAACTGTTTCAAAAATTTGTTCCATTAAATCCTCTGCTTCTTCTGAAATAATATCAATTTGTTTCTTCAAATAGCCATTATGTACTTTATTTAATTGAAATGGTTTCATTTTCACAACTCGATTAAAATAGGCTAATTGCAAATCTTTGGCATAGAGATTTTCAAATTTTAAAATATAAATAATCCAAATTTGATTTAAACTAACTGCCAATATTTTGCTAATTATGATTGATAAAATTAACCATTTAAATCTTTCTAAGGTAAAAGGCTCTTTTGTAAAATAGGCTAGCAAAACAGGCGTAATATAGAAAAATATATTACACATAAACGCATTGATAAAACACAAAACAAACTTCTTTTTATTTAAAACTTTAAACGGATATTTCATCTTTCCTCCTATCCATACATTTTACGATTTTTTTAACAACACCCGAAGGCTCATGTTTCCTCATATAAATCAAACGATAGGCAAGTCCAATCTGAAAAATCATGAAAAACGCTGATAATCCAAACATATATTTCAAGCCTTTTTCATACATCAAACCACAGAAAAACAAGCCAATCGCCTCTCCAATGTATCGGATGATATAGCGAAAATTCGTAAAAGTCAATTGATGCTCATTTTCTACGGCGTTTATGTAATATCCATCACAAACATTCTCATAGGCTGCTCCAATTAAAATAGACCACGTTATAGCAATGATGGTTACAAATAAATTGTCCGTAAAAAATGCTAAAGTATACAACGAAAAACGAATGAAAAATTTGATGGTAATTGTGATATAATCGTTTTTTGGTGTTAAATATTTAAGGGCTAAAATACCAATTAAATCACAAATCAATCCAACTATCACTAAATAATTAGTAGCAACTGCTTCTGAAAAGCTAAAATAATTGGTTAAAACCAACATTTTCAAACCCAACCCCGTTGCCATTGCCACAGAACCAATTAATATATAAAGGCAGTATGTTTTCAAAATTTTATGCTTCATTACATATTTTACAATCGATGCTTTTGGATCAGGATTTGACTTTACTTTTTTACAAGATTTCATGTTAAACATAACCATCATGGCTCCAACTAAAAATACGATGGAAATATATAAACATACATTATAGCTTACAAAAACTCCCATTACACTTTTTCCAATTAAAAATCCACCAACTAAAATTCCTACATCACGAAATAAATATTCTGTTAATTTTCGTTTGCTATAAATCGTATTGTTTTTGACAAAAATGGTGATGAGTGGGTAGATGCTTGTTGTAATTAAATAGGACGTTGTAAGGTCAATTATGATTAATAAATTGATTGAAAATGTTTGTAACGTATGATTTAAATAGTATAACAATACTAAGTTCAAAAATTTGATCACAATCGTAAATGACATAAATCCTTTTAATTTATCTAATGTAATTCTTTTTGAAACAAATAAAATTGCCAAAACACTTACCAAAGTTCCCATACTACTTATTTTACTGATTTGCATGGCAGAAAAGCCATTATCCTCTAACCATAACTGTCTAAAGTTTTCCCATAATCCAATCGACAAACTGATTAATGCTAACATTAATAAAATTTGATTTTCACTTTTTAACTTTTTCATCTTTTACTCCTTATTTTAAAAATTCTCCTATCATTTCTACTCCTTTATTTTCAACTTCATCGCATTTTGATCAAACACAAACCCAAACTGTTGATACATTTTAATTGCTTTTGGATTGGCTGTGCTTAACTCAAAACGAACAATTTCTAAGTTCTTTGCATACTCTAAACAAGCTGTAAACGTTTCTTTTTGGAAACCTTTTCCGCGAAATTCTTCCTTTGTAAAAACGCTACAAATAAATCCAATTTTTCCTTCTAAATTATGCATATCCGGAAAATGTTTCAATAAGTTAAATCCACAAATCGACACCAATTCTCCATCTACAAATCCACCAAACATAAAAGTTTCTTGATTAATATTTTCATTCAAAAATTCTCTTGTTGCTTCTCCTAATTTTTCTTCATCCACCACAAAATTCCCATAATGAATTCCATCATACTTTTGCAAAGCAACTCTTAATGGAATGATTTTTTCAATATCTTCTTTTTCTAATTTTCTCGTATAAAAACTCATTTTTCAATCCTCCTAATTTTTACTCTTCATTTTCGTTTGTATTTTCCTCACTTACTAGATTACCATTTTCTATGTTTTCTAACTCCTCTACTGCATTTTCATTCTCGCCAATTACGGTAGGCTCTATTACATTGCTATTTTCTTCTGATTCCTCTACATTACTTTGTACTGGCTCTGGCATAACTTCAGGTTGTTTCTCCTCCGCAACATTTGGTGTTTGAACTGGTTCTTGTGACGGCTGGGAGTTGATTTCTTCTTTTACATTGTCAACTGTATTTTTTACGATATCTTTCATTTTCTGCTTTGTATCACTCTTAACCGTATTTTGTGTAAAATTCAAAGTTTTTCCTTGATGAATTGTACAGCTTTCTGGAATTGTTCCTTTCACGAAGTATTCTGTAAACACATCCGTACAGCCACTATTTGCCACTTTTAAGCTCTTTTTACAGATTTTTAAGGATACAACCTTATTCTCCCCTTCAAAATCGCTATTTTTTAGTTTTTTATGAGCTTGCTTCATCACATTTGCCCAAATCATTCCTGCTGGATTTTTACTATTGTATCGAATGGGCTCACTCAAATCAAATCCAAACCAAGTTACTGCTGTATAATAATTGGTAAACCCGCAAAGCCACCTGTCATAATCTTCATTTGTTGTACCTGTTTTAGCTGCTACTTCCATACCAGGAATCGCACAATAGGTAGCCGTTCCATGATTTCCAACAACTGGTTGGGTTAACAATTTTTTGGTGACATATGCCACATCTTCTGAAAATACACGTCTTTTTGCCTGTTTCGAAACTAAAACTTCTTTTCCATTCCTAGCGGTTATTTTGGTATAAAACGTTGGCTCGATGTAAACGCCATCATTCGCAATCGTACTATAGGCGCCAGCCATTTCCAAGGGCGAAATTCCTTTGTCTAATCCGCCCAAAGCCAAAGCTAAATTTTCGTCTTTTTCATTCAAAGTCGAAATTCCCATTTTTTTCAAATAGTCAATAGAAACACTTGCTGTTAATTCCTCCATGATTTTGACAAATGGAATATTTTGCGAAGATTCAACTGCACGTCTTACGGTTATTTCTCCCAAATAATCGTTGTAATTAATCGGCTCATACTCTTCGTTGTTATAATCAATAAACATCGTTAATTCGTCACGATATTGACTAACTGGCGTAATTAATTTTTTATCTAACGCAGGAATTAACACCGCTAATGGCTTACTGCTTGAACCAGTTTGCCTGATGGCTTGTGTGGCTCGATTAAATCCTCTAGCTTCTTTTTTTTCACTTAATCCGCCCACACAACCTATTACTTGACCTGTTTTATGATCGATGATTACCATAGCGGCTTGGGAAGTCTCTTCTCCATTACTTGATTGTAACTTGTATTTACTTTTTTCGAATTCATTTTCCATTTTTGCTTGAATTTCTGAGTTTTGTGTACTATCAATTTTAGCGTTTGCCATATAAAGATAATTCGTGGCAAAGGTTTTAGAAATTTTCTTTGTTTGCACCAAATCGGAAATAACTTCTAACAATAAAGCATCTGTGTGATAGGAATAAATCCCATCGCCATCGGCTTCGATTTTGCCTTTTTGAAAAGAAATTCCATCTTCGACTTTTGCAATCGCGTTATCGTATTCTTCTTGCGTAACATTGCCTAATTCTAGCATTTTGTTTAAAACAATTTTGGTTCTTTTTTGGATTTTTTCGGAAGGATCTTTTTCTTTGTTAAACGGATTGTAAGCATTTGGTGCATGGTTGATGCCTGCTAAAAAGGCACATTCTGCTAAATCTAAATCAGATACGTTTTTGTCAAAATAGTAGGTTGCTCCCATTTGCACACCATAAAGATTTGGTCCAACATAGATGATATTTAAGTAATTTTCTAAAATTTCGTCTTTGCTCATACACCATTCTAATTCTACCGCTTTTGTCCATTCTTTGACTTTTCTTATAGGACTATTGGCATCATCACCTGTTAGATTTTTGACAAGTTGTTGCGTAATTGTGCTGGCGCCAAAAGAAGCATCGCCGAAATGAATCACATACGAACCAATGGCAGCTACGGTTCTTTTGATATCTACTCCAAAATGTTTGTAAAATCGTTCGTCTTCAATAGCAACATAAGCATTTTTCAAGTTTTGTGGCATTTGCTGAAAACTTACGTTTTGGCGATTTCTCTCACTTCCAATTTCAGCGATGGTTTCTCCTTCTAAATCCAAAACTTGAGAAGGCTGATTGATTAGCATCGCACGCGCCATTTCTTGCCAATTATGAATGGAAATGGCAGATTTGACAGCAAAAACAATAATGCTAATCAAAATAAAAATCAGAAACAATTTTTTTAATTTCGATTTTTTCTTCGTTTTTTTATCTTGTATTTTTTTTGGTTGTTTTTTATTTTTTAATCGATTCAATCAGAATATCCTCCAAAAAATTTTTAGTTTTTTGCATTATATCACAAATTTTTCAATTTGAAACAAATTTGCGTATATTTTTTCTAAATTTGGCAATATTAATATTAGTTTTTATAAGGAGGTGCCTTAAATTATGGAAAAGAAAGATAAGAAAAACAATAAAAACAATAGCAATAACCAAAATAACGAAAATAACTAATTAATTTTATTTCATTAAATTGGAAAAACAGGGACACATCTTGCTTTTAGGAATGTCCCTGTTTTTTGCTTTGAAAGATTAATTGGAAGTGTCTTCTTGTATCTGACTTTCATCATTCATGATTTGATTGGCAACAATTAATCCTAAATATTCTTCTGGAAAAATAATTTCATCAACACCAATTTTTTCTAGGACTTTTCTGTGATTCTTGTCTCCTACTTTCGCAATAATTTTGGTCACATTATTTTCTTTTAACGTCAAACAAGATATTACACTCATGGCAATATTCTCAGCCATAGCAACAACTCCAACGTCAAATTCGGATAGTGGCAAACTTTCAAAAGCATCGGAGTTTGAAACATCCAAACAAACTGCTTTTGTCACAAACTTGCTTGCTTTTTCAACCAATGCCATCTCTTTATCGATTGCCATCACTTCAAATTCTGCTTCTGCTAATTTTTTGGCAACATTCATGCCAAACCATCCTAATCCTACTACAATACATTGTTTTTTCATATTTTCCTCCTTTTATAACATTACATCTATATTGGGATATTTGATTCCACTTTTTTTGTGATCCATCGGCACAAACAACGAAACAAACGTAATTGGCGCAATTCTGCCAATATACATAATAAAAATTGAAATCCATTTTCCTGCAGTTGTTAAAGTTTCTAAATCAATAGTTGTAAGACCGGTATTCGAAAATGTCGAAATAACATAAAATGCAGTATCTAAAATGCTGTGATTTTCTGTTAAAGTAAGCCCCAACATGCCGACAAAAACAATCCATAAATCAATACTAAGTATTGTAATTGCTTTTTTAATCACCTTGTCTTGAATACTTCTATAATGAACAACTACATCCTCTTGCCCTTTTAAATTTGCTATTGTTGTTAAAATTAAAATCAGAAAAACCATCACACGTATGCCACCTGCATTAGAGCCCGGTCCACCGCCAATAAACATAATAAGACTGAGTAACAATTGATTCATTTCATGAAGTGCTTTCATATTGACTGTAAAAAATCCTGTATTTCTAGCTGTTATTACTGAAAACAAAGTTTCTAATATTGTTAGTTGTGGGTCAAAAATTTTCAGTAAAATCATCCCCAAAATGATAATCCAAAACGATACTTTTAAAATTAATTTGGATTCAATTTGAATTTTGCTTCGTTTTCCTGTACAAAACCATGCTACCAAATCTTCTAAAACAAAAAAGCCGAAGTGACCCTAAAAACATTAGTAAAATCAAGACAAAATTGATATAAATATCGTTTCCAAACCTCAAAAATCCATCCGCTCCTAAAAGATCACATCCAACATTGCAAAAAGCGGAAATGGAATGAAAAATACTATACCACAAACCTTGTCTTACACCATACATTGGCACAAATCGAAATGCCAAAAGCCAAGCACCAAAAAATTCGATTATACAGGTATAACGGATAATTTTTTTTGCTTTTCCCTGTATCGATGGATAATGATTGGTATTGATTTCATTACCTAAAAATAGAGTATCTGATAATTTAATTTTTTTCTTGCTTACCATAAATAACAAAGAAAAAAACACCATAAATCCAATCGCACCAATTTCCATGGCAAGTAATAAAACAAACTGTCCAAACCAAGTAAATTTTTGCGAAATATCTACAACAGTGCTTCCTGTTGCTGTTACCATGGAAGTAGATTCAAATAGTGCATCTATAATACTAAGATTGTCTTTATGACAAATCGGCAATTTTAAAATGCATGCTGTTATTAAAATCATTCCTAAAAAACCAATAATTGGCATTCTATATATCTTCTTATTTTTTAACATTTGTATTCTACCTTTTCTTTTTAATCTATATCGACATTTCTTAAATTAGAAATTTTGTCGGTGTTTTAATTTTTTTAATCTTATCATTTCTTCTTTTTCATTTTCATCTAATATATTTTGAATCTCCCTAGCAATTTTTTCATCGGTTGGAATAATGATTTCTTTTAAAGCATTGGAACGTCTTTGGACTTTTTCAATATTTTTTTGCAAGCGAAACATAATATTCTCGATTTGTGCTAATTCTAAAATGTATTGTTTCACTTTTCTAAATTTTAAAATTGTTTCATCAACCGAAAAAGTCGTATTGTACAAACCATAATTAATAGTTGGTTTTTCCATTTTAGGCATGACAACAGATGGAATTTCAACTCCCATAATGGTTTTATACTTGATATCTAAGTCATTATCAATTTTTATGCCCTCTGAAATGTTCATCATATCATCAATTCCAATTTCTACATTAGCAAGTTTTAAAGCATGATAAGCTTCTTCTATTAATCCTTTTCCTGTTTCTTGTAAATTTCGCTTTTGCTCTTTATATTTTTCTAACTCTTTTTGTAAAATCATTTTCTTTTGTTCTAACAACATTTGCCCCTCTTTGGATTGTTGGATGGAACGTTTCATTTTGATTAAATTATTTTTGGTAGGTAAATTTTTAGTATCCAAATCACTCCTCCAATATTTTCAATAATTCTTCTGCTAAATCTAAGGTTTGATTCATCGTTCTTCTGTCATACAAACCTTGATTTACGAATTCTTCTTCAAATCGATTTCCAAACTCCAAATATCTTTTATCTTCTTCAGTTAAATCTGCTTCTCCCAAAACTTTTGCTAAAGCACGCGCTTCTTGTGCTTTGGAATATGCTGAAAAAATTTCATCTGCAATTTTGACATGATTTTCCCTTGTATATTCTTTTCCAATGCCATCTTTCATAAGTCTTGAAAGCGAATCTAGTATATTAATTGGTGGGGTAATTCCCTTTTGATACAATTCTCGACTTAAAACAATCTGCCCTTCTGTAATATAGCCAGTTATGTCTGGAATAGGATGGGCAATGTCATCATTGGGCATAGTGAGAATTGGAATTTGTGTGATGGAACCGTCCACGTCCTTTTATCATACCTGCTCTTTCATAAATCGAAGCAAAATCACTATATAAATAACCCGGATAACCTTTTCTACTTGGAATTTCTTCTTTTAAAGTTGCAATTTCTCGTAACGATTCTGCATAAGCTGTCATATCTGTCAAAATAACTAAAACTTGCTTTCCTAAGTCAAAGGCTAGATATTCTGCGCATGTTAGCACAATTTTCGGAGTCAATAATCGCTCAATAGAAGGATCATTGGACAAATTTTGAAACATGACAACTTTGGATAAAACATTGTTTTCTTCAAAATTTTTACGGAAAAATTGAGCTGTTTCATATTCAGCCCCCATCAGACCAAAAACAATCGCAAAATCACCTTCATCTTTGATATTAGCTTGCCTAATAATCCTTTCTGCTAATTCGTTATGATTAATACCACTCCCTGAAAAAATGGGTAGCTTTTGACCTCTAATTAAGGTCATTAAACCATCAATACATGAAATTCCCGTTTCGATATAATTTCTTGGATATTTTCTAGAAACAGGATTGATAGGTTTAGAGTTAATATCGCGTTCTTCCACATAAAAAATTTCTTCTAAACCGTCAATTGCTTGACCGAACACCATTGAATATCCTTCCGAAGCATAGTTGGAGCAAGTTTTAGCATCAACGGTTTGCCAACAAATTCTGTTTTTACATCTGCTGTATTGATTCCAGAAGTGCCTTCGTAGACTTGAATCGTTGTAATATCTTCCGATAATTTTATGACATTTCCAATTCTTTTTTCTCCATTTTTTAAATTTAAAATAACTTGTTCTTCAAATGCTACATTTTCTGGTGTTTTGATAAAAACAAGCGGTCCGATTAATGCTATCTAGTCCAATGTATTTGATTTTCATTTTTCCTCCTATAAATGCTGTTTATAAGCCTCTTCCAATTTTTTTAGACGATTTTTGATGGAAACATTATATTCCTCAAATTTTTCTAATTCGTCATTTTTTATGTTGAATTTTAATGTTTCGTATTCTGCTAAAATTCCTGTTTGCATGATTTCTGAGATGGGAATTCCTTTTTCAATTAACTTAAGCGACCTTTCGTAAATTAAAAGAATAGTTTGCATCATTTCATATTGTTTTTGAACTGGCACAAACGTGTCAATTTCGTGAATGGCACTTTGTCTTAAAAAACCAACACGGAATGCTTTCGAAACTTGCAAAATCAGTTTTTTACTATCCGACAAAACATCTTGTCCGAATAACTCTTGCAATTTCCAAAAGTTTATTTTCTTCTTCTAATATTTTCAAAATCTCTTGCCTTAAATCCAAAAACTCAAGATCCACATTTTCTTCATACCAATTGCTTAATTCCCCCACATATTCACTATAACTAATGTTCCAATCGACTGCTGGATAATGTCTTGAATAGGCTAAACTTCTGGAAAGCGCCCAAAAAGTATGCACAAAACGTTTCGTATTTTGCGTTACTGGCTCTGAAAAATCCGAACCTTGCGGAGAAACTGCACCAATAATAGAAATCGAACCAACCTTCCCATTGAAACTTTTGACCAATCCTGCACGTCCATAAAATTCAGATAATCGCGAAGGCAAATACGATGGAAATCCTTCTTCTGCTGGCATTTCTTCCAATCTTCCCGAAATTTCTCGCAAAGCTTCTGCCCATCTGGACGTCGAATCTGCCATAATTGCAACATGATAGCCCATATCTCGATAATATTCCGCAATCGTAATCCCAGTGTAAATACTGGCTTCTCTTGCGGCAACTGGCATATTGGAAGTGTTAGCAATTAAAACAGTTCGCTCCATTAATGATTTTTTCGTTCTGGGATCGATCATTTGAGGAAAATCTTCTAATACTTCTGTCATTTCGTTTCCTCGTTCGCCACAACCAATATAGACGATGATGTCACTATCGGACCATTTGGCAAGTTGGTGTTGAAGCATGGTTTTGCCTGTTCCAAATCCACCGGGAAGCATGGCTGTTCCGCCTTTGGCAATAGGAAAAAAGGTATCAACTACCCTTTGACCTGTGACTAATAATTCTTTTGCAATAAATCTTTCTTTATAAGGTCTTGACTTTCGAACAGGCCATTTTTGAATCATCGTGATTTCAAAAACTTGGTTTTCTGCCGTTTTTACTTTTGCCATAATTTCATTTGCTCGATAATCGCCTTCCGTTTTTATTTCTATGATTTCACCTTCAATATCGAAAGGACACATGATTTTATTGGTAATTAATTCGGTTTCTTTTACTTCACCAAGGATGGAATTTAAGTGAACATTTTCTCCCATTTTCATGGTTGGCACAAAATGCCAGTTTTTTTCTAAATCAATGCCAATGCAATCAATGCCTCTTTCAATAAAATTTCCCGAAATATTTTTTAATACTTGAAGAGGTCTTTGAATTCCATCAAAAATATTTCCCATAATGCCAGGTCCTAAAACAAGTGATAAAGGCTCTTCCTCACTAATTACGTCTTCACCGATTTTTAGTCCAGTCGTATTTTCATATACTTGTATGGTTACTGTATGCTTTTCAATTTTTATGACTTCTCCTAACAACTTTTTTTCACCAATATGCACAATATCGTGCATCGCAAAATCACCTTCGCCTTTTGCCAAAATAACAGAACCATTGATGGATACAATTTTTTTCTTTTGCAATGGATTTTTCACCTCATTTCATTTTCCAATTTTTCGTGAACACTATTGGCAAGTGTATTGTCTATAAAAATGCCTGCCACATAATCTTCTAAAATACAACCACCGATATAACTATCTTCAATTATTTTTATCGTAATATTGTAATTTTGACGGATTTGCTCTCCATATCTTTCATTATCTTGCTTTAAAATTCCTAAAACAGAATGTTCTGTCATGTTTAATTTTTGGATTGTTTCATCCAGCCTGTGTAACAGAAACTCTTGATATTCTGGCTTTTGGGTAAACTCCTTTAAAATTTGAATCACTTGCTGTTCCAAATCTTTTTTCATGGATTTTTTTAGGTTTAAAATCTCTTTTTTGCTTTCCTTTTCTAGCGCATAAATTTGTTTATTGTATTCTTTTTCTAATTTTTCTAATTTTTTTTGGTATGAAAATTCTTCTTTTTCTTCATATTCTTGAAGTTCATCTAAAATTTGTTTTTCAATTTCTGTATTAATATTTTTATCTAGTTCTGTCAATTCTCGTTTCAAAAGCTTGTTACAACTTTCTTCAAAAAGAGTGATTTTTTGTTGAATGTTCATTTTTTTCTCCTATTCTTTAAATCTTAACTAGCAAAGGCATTTTTAATTTTTCTTGGATTTCATCAAATCGCTCTTTGGCAGTTTCATAAATCTTTTGCGTTATAATTAGAATTCCGATATTTTCATTTTCTAAGATTTTTTTAATTTCCTTTTCAATTTCGTCTTTTTCTTCAACAACAATCGCTTCAATTCCTGTTAATTTTAAACCAATGGCTGTATCTACATTATCGCTGATACAATACATTTTCATAGCAATTCTCCTTTGCTAATTTTAAATTTTGCTCAAAATCATAATCGCGATAATCAAACCATAAATGGCAATTCCTTCGGCAAGTCCTGCGAAAATAACGGTTTTACCAAGCAAACTCGGATTTTCGCTAATGGCACCAACCGCACTTGAAGCAACGACTGCAACCGCAATTCCAGAACCAATCGCAGAAAGCCCAATGGCTAATGCTGCTGCAATCAATCCGAACACCATTGTTGGTTTTTGGCATCGTTTCCCCTTCTTCACGAACAACTTCTGTTGTGTCAAAAGTCGTAGCATAAACATTTATCCCTGTTACAATACTGATTCCTAAAATAAATATTCCTAATACAATCATCAATTTTCTTAACATTTTCTTTTCTCCTTTTCTATTTTAATGACTTGTCTGATTATTTATCGACTGATATTCTGTCCCATCGCCTTGATAAAATCGGCTAAACAATTCATAATACTCTAATCTCAAAATTTGTATCCCAACAATTAATCCTTCTAAAACTAGCACAATGACATTTCCTAAAATGGATATAGCAAGATTTCCGCATGCCACTTGTCATATCCGCTAACAAATAAATTGCCATACATAAACCCACATGATTAATCGCAAATGCTGCCAATCTTAAAAATGAAATGGTATTGCTGGCAAATGATAAAATCATTTCTATAATTTCAAAAATTTTTTCAACCAACGTGACTTTTGCTTCTTGCTTTTTTTTCGTTACAATTTGGGTCAATTTATCATTAAACAAAATTAAAATCAGTAATAGACAAATTACAATAATAATTCCATTCATTGGCACTAACATTTTGCCTTTTATGAAATAATACGAAACCAAAACTAGTACAAAACTATAAAGTACCAATCCTGCAATCCCATTGCTATCTAGCCAAATTCGTCTGAAATCTTTATTTTTAATGCCATTGGCAATATTGATAAACATAGCAATTAAAATGAACAAACAACCCACTACAATCCCATAAATTAGCATGGTATTAATATCTTGCATAGGGCTTATCATTTTGGCTGGAAGGATATCTTCTTTGCCAAAAACACTTCCATATAAAAAACCAAATATTGTCGAAGCCATTCCACCTGCCATCAGAATACTGCCTGCATCTTTTTGGCGAAATCTTAGCAAAATTCCTAAAATTAAAAATACCAAGCCATGCCCCACATCTCCAAACATGAAACCAAACATGATAAAAGCTGTAATCGCAACAAATAACGTTGGGTCAATTTCGTTATGATTTGGCACTCCATACATTTTAACTAGAATTTCAAATGGTTTTATGAGTCTCGAATTTTTTAATTTTGTTGGTGTTTGATTTCCAACTTTCTCTTCCATTTGATAATCAATATTTTGGCAAATATCTAATTTTTCTACAAGAGCATCGACTTCTGTTTCAGGCACCCAAGCAACAAGATAAAACGTATTTTTGGAATCATGGACAATATATTTTTTGATTTTGTTAATCTTATCATAGGTTTGAAGTTGCCTATAAGAAGATAGTAAAATATGTCTGCCATTATCTGCTAGAATCTGTAGTTCTTTTTGTAAGTTTAAAATTTCTATATTTTTATCACTTACATCTTTATAAGTTTTGTTCATATATTCTTTTGGTGTTCCTAGCAAATTAGCATCCAACCAGATTCTTTCGAAGTTTTGTCGATTGAAAAACACATCCACTGCTTGTACAAATTCCTCTGTTGTAACATACACTAGCCAAGTGATATCTTCTTGTTTTTCAATTTCAAATAAAATGGCATTTAGGTCGTCTAACTCTTGACGAATTTCTTCTAATTTGTCGTTTGCAATGTTTCCATAGCGAAATTTGATGTATTTTAAATCGTATAATTTTTTAATATCAATCTCTAATTCTTCTAATTTTTCAACAGAAGCAATTTTTTGCAAATCTTCTTCTTTGGCTTTTTGACAAAAATCTATTTCCTTTTTAAGAGTATCATAAGCATCTTTTACATGATCAATTTTGGTTCCGATTTGCGAAACGGAATTTTCAATAAATAAATTGCTGTATTCTTCTCGGTATAAAATATTCAAATTTTCAATTAGAGCTTTGCATTTTTTCAAGTTTTCTGGAATGGTATAATCGTAATCGTAATATTCTAATTTCCAGCCTTTATTATAGATTTTTTTGGCATCTTCGATTTGCAAATCACTATTTAATAAATTTCTAGCAATCAATCTGTCCAATTCCTTTTCTGGACCAGTAATGCTAAGTAATCTCATTTTTTCAATTGCCATTTTGTTTTCTCACCTCTTTCTTTTGTGTAGATTATTATCATGAAAGTAATTTTTTACGAATTTCTTCACGACTTAGTTGATAACGAATGCCTTCTACAACATTCATAATATCATTATTCTCTAATTCTATCATGCTTATATAGGCATAAATAGCACTAATTTCAAAAATATTACCTCTAAAATGTTTTTTATAGGCTTGGTAAAGATATATGTTGACTTGTTCTTCCAAATCATTTATATTGTCAAACTGAATATATTTTCCATAAAAAGTTGTTTGTAGAATTTCTCTGCCTTCTTTTTCATGATTAGTAAAAATTAGTTTTTCAAGTTCTGATTTTTTTAGATAATAAAAATCCTGTATTACAACCTCTTGCATTTGTTCTTTCGAAAACCTACCATTTTCTTTCATACGATAAATCCAAATAATATTATTTAAATCTATTTGTTGACCAATCATATTTTCTAAATGATGATTATGTTTTCGTGCTATTTTCATCATGTTTTCGAAGTAGTATTTGTCCAATTGATTTTCAAGTTCAAATATATTGACTTCATCAATCGGAGAACTACATTTTTGGAAAATTTCGTAATATCTAGTTTTTTGTATTAATTGTAGTAATTCTTCATAAGTTTGAACATTTGAAATTCCTTTTAAATGTTTAAATAATTGACTTGTCCAATTCTGGACTTCTTCAATTGGTTCATTTATCCTGCTTCCAGAGGACATTTTACGAAAAACACATTTGATGCATTTTATTTCATGGAGTGAAATAAAATACAAGAATATTTCTTTTTCGGTACGATTTAATAATCGTTCTATTTTTTGAATATCTTGAATCAAAATATCATCTAGTAAGATTTTAAGATTTGTTCTTCTAGGATTATCTTCTAAATTTTTGAAATAGCTATTTCGATTTTTGAGCAAAGCAACCGCTTGAGCAGTAGTGTTTTGTTTCATTAATTCTTCTAAATCTGACTTTTTTATTTTTTTAGCATACATTCCATTTAATTTTGTATGAATGGAAGGATATTGGATGCTGGAAATTTGCATATTTTTTCCTTTCTTAAATAGAAAAATTATAAAATTGATTGTATTATATTGGTAATTAAAGTTTGCTTATCTTCTTCATATTTCTTCTTGATTTCTTCCATTTTTTTGATTTTTTCTGTTTCTAGCTTTTGAATCATTTCCTTAGATTTTGTTTCATATTCGCTTTTTTTCATATCAATTTTGAATTTATACCTCGTTTTAATGTGATCTTTTTGCTTTAAAATTTCTTCATTAACTAAATATTCTATATTTTCTTGTTTTTGTTTTAATTCATTTAATTTTTTCTTGCAAGTATCATCCATTAAAATTAAATTATTTAAAATTTCTTCCATTTTTCCTCACCTTATTTATTCATTATATCGCTATCAAAAATTAATTTCAATAGGTAAACAAATTATTTTTAGATTGTCCATTTCCACTCCAATTTATGCTAAATTGGGAAAACTTGTATAATTAACTTCCCCTATAACTGGGGGTTTTCTCTAATTTTTTTTACCTTGTTAAAAATTTTTAAATTTACATTGACAAAACATAGATACATCATTTATAATATTAATCAAAGAACATGCCAATATAGCTCAGTTGGTAGAGCAACAGATTCGTAACCTGTAGGTCAGCGGTTCGATTCCGCTTATTGGCTCCAATAACGTTTCTGTTCGAACTTTATAAAACAGATAGATATGAAAGTCAATCAGTAAAATGGTTGATTTTTTTATCAATAAAATATTGTATTAATTTGGGCATAAGTAAAATATTTTAAGTTTCGCATTACAGTTCGATTTTTTAAAATTTTTAATGCGGTAATTCTTCTATTTCCATCCCATGGTATATATCTTTTTATATTTTCTTTGTATTCAAATATAACTACTGAAGTTACTATAAAACCAAAAAGTTAAGAATTCCTAAACTTATAAATTAAGATTCAAAAATCTCTTGTCTAAAATAACATTTTAATATATAATGAACAAAAATCAAAAAGGAGTAAATAGAAAAATATGAATGAAATAAATGAAGATGAAGTTTTCGAAAAAAGAGAATCCAAAATAGGTCCCAAACTAAAAGTATTACTCAAAAAGAAAAAATTTTTTATGGGCATAATAATTTTACTAATGATTGCAATTTTAACAGTTTGGGAATGGATGAATGGAACTATCTCTAATACGTTATCGTTTGGTTTAAAAACAGGAAATTCAGTTGGAAATATCATCAATTGTGGCTATTCCGTTGAAAAAGGCGATTTTATTTATTATGTTGCACCAAGTGAAAATATGCAAACAACCAACATCCACAAAGTCAAAAAAGGCACTTCCGACTCTAAAATTATTTATTATGGTGGCTATGATATTCGAGCATTAAATATAGTTGGAAATAAACTTTATTTTATTAACATTTCTGATGAACAATCTGACGATGAAGATGGCATTGATAACAAGATTTGTAAAATGAATTTAGATGGCTCTGATTTTAAAATTATAAACGACAACGATTTTGCATATGATTATTATGATATGTATGCAATGGGAAACCGAATTTATTATGTAGGAGAAGATTTCAATGTTTATAAAATGGATTTAAATGGTGGAAATAGACAACTAGTGGCAAAAACAGGAACAGGATTTCTAGCCATTAATCAACAATATATTATTTATAATAAAGAAAACGACGATTCAAGTGATTACATAACTTACATCAGAAAATTAAATGGAACAGAAGAAACAAAAATTACTGGCGATAGAATTTTTACACCAATATTCTATGGAAAATATATTTATTATATTAATAAAGATGAGATTCTTGCTAAAATCCCTATCTCTGGTGGAGAAGAAGAAATCATTTTAAATAATACCATTTATAACATGAATATTAGCAATGATTGCATTTATTATTTAAATTACAAAGATGAAACAACACAAGACTATACAGTTGCAATTTTTAAGTTAAACTTAAATGGAGGAGAACCAGAAATTATTAAAGAATTGTCAGCTTATAGCACATTTTTAAATGTGGTTGGAGAATATACATATTATATGGATAAAAACGAAAATGAAGCTTTTGTAAACTTAATTCATACAAAAAATAACAAAGATGAAATTCGATTACATAACTGGACATATCATCAAAATTCGAATGAATTAAATGACGAAGTTGAAGAAAATGAAAGTATTGAAAAATAAAAATTATCAAATATGTCTTGACGAAGTGAGCAATTTATGGTATAAATAACTAAGTAAGTTGGCCCCTTGGTCAAGCGGTTAAGACGCCACCCTCTCAAGGTGGAATCATGGGTTCGATTCCCGTAGGGGTCACCAAAACAAAAGTAGTAAAATTTTAAAAATTTTACTACTTTTTTTACTAAAAACCCCCAATTATACTGAGGGTTAATTATCAAATCTTATTTTATAAAATATCACTACTTTTAATATAATCCACAATCCTTTTAATTTCACTTGCCATTGTATCTTGATATTCTGGTTCTGTCGTTTCATAGGATTTATCATAACCATAACGGTTTAAAAATCGATATGTATCAATTTCAATCAATTCTTTTTTACTTATTTTTTTCGAAGCAAGTGGTAAATTTTTTCCAGTTTTTTGATCAACAATACTCATTACTTTACTATCAACAATCACAAAATTCTTCTTTAAAACATCTTTAATTTTCCTTAAATTGCTTACTTCTTCAAGTACCAACTCATCCTCTTCATTTTCACGAATAAACATTTCAATCTCTGCAATTAACTCATGAATACTATAATTATGAGCTAATGGCATTTTAGCTCTAAACGTCTTTTTAATCGCAATTTGTCTTACATGAATTTGATCAAGCATTGTTTGGTCTAATTTATTTCTACCAGTAAATCTCCCCAAAAACTTTCTTAAACTACTTTTCTCTTCAATAATATCCATATCATCTGTTAATTTTTTTAACTCTGCCTCACAACGAATATTTTTAATAGTTTCTGCAATTTCCTTTTTCAGTTCATTTTCCTCAATAATATTGATTTCGTCAAATCGTGTAATCTTCTTTCCAACACCTGCTTTGGCATTATTTAAATAATTTAATAAAACACCAACTTGCAAATTTGTCTTAGAAATTTTATCCAATTCTTCTTTCTTTTCCAAAGATAATGTATCTATTTTATTCATAATTGCTTTCATTAAAGAATCTAACTCCTCGGCAAAATTTCTCATCTCAAATGCATTGTTTAAAGCTTTATAATTTGAATCCATTGCTTCAGCTATTCTGGCATGATTTTGCTGTTTTGAAATTAACTCTTTGATATTCGTCAGCAAAGTCTTAACTACAGCCACATTCTCCAAACATTCTGATTTTACACTATCTACTGCTTCATCTCCCGAAGGTACAAAAGTAATGTTTTCTTCAACTTCCTCTTCTTTCTTCTCCATATCAGAAATTTCATTATTTAACTTACAATATTTTTCTTGCAGTTCTGCAAATTCACTTTTTAAATAAGTCGTTACATCATCTTCCCATTCTTCTATTACTTTAACATTTTCTAGTCGCTTACTAAAAATTTGTGCAATTGTTTCTTTAAGAGACATAAGTTCTGTATTAATTCTTGTTACATCTTCTAAATCATTCTGTCGTTCTTCTTCTGTAGTATCTTTTTCGTAATTCTCCTGTTCCATTGTAAAATGATGTCTTGCCATCAACTGCTCTAATTTTCTAATATTTTCATAATGGACTTCGGTTTCTTCATCCAACTTCTGACAAACATCAATTTTTTCAGCAACCAAACTAGAATGTTCTAAAATATGTTGATATAATTCTTTTTTGCGTTTTTTATTTAAAATTTCCATTTTCTGTTCTTGTAAAAACAATTCATATGTTTTCCATGTTTCCTCTTTTTCAATTTCATTTAAACTCACTATTTTAGTAAACGGTGCCAAAATAATCGTCTCTTCTAATTGTATATAAGGAATTTTCGAAAGTTCTTTTAATTCCAATAAAACCGCTTTAGATTGATGGTTTTCCATTTCTTCTTGTGCTATTTCCTGTTCCGTAGAAAGTAGTAAAAATGGTGCAATATTGGAGTTATTCTTTAATTTTTCAACTTGAAGAATGTCACACCCTTTATAAAAAACTCTATCTTCTTTTTGCGTTAAAGAATGATAAAAATTCTTCACCATTGCCTCATAAATTTTGATGATCCTATCAA